>JAAUSO010000119.1 GCA_012033205.1 Richelia sp. SL_2_1
AAGGTCAAAGGTTAAAGGTTAAAGGTCAAAGGTCAAAGGTTAAAGGTTAAAGGTTAAAGGTTAAAGGTTAAAGGTCAAAGGTCAAAGGTCAAAGATTAAAGGTTAAAGGTCAATTAAAAGTAATTTATCACTCCTTCCCCCCATCCCCCCATCTCCTCTTTAATTCACGCATCAACTTGTTTTGATTTATTTTTTGATAATTGTGGTATGGTTTACTTGAAACATCAAGTTTTTTTGAAATGATATAAATGTCTCTCTAATTATGTCAGTAAATATCATGAAAGGCACAGTAAATAAAATCGGTATTTTGCTGGGAGTATTGGTTTTCACGGCTAGTTGTGCGAACAACTCTAATACCAGTAGTAATTCTCAATCGGGGGAAAAAGCTACCGAGGTGAGTAATTCCCAAACAGTTCAAGCAATAAAGATTGATGGTTCAAGTACTGTATATCCGATTACAAAGGCTATAGCTGAAGAGTTTAAAAATGAGAATCCAGCAGAAATAAAGGTAGATTTTTCGGGTACTACAGGTGGTTTTGAGAAATTTTGTCGGGGAGAAACAGATGTCAGTAATGCTTCTCGTCCGATTTTAAAAGAAGAGTTGAAAAAGTGTACCGATAACGGTGTAGTATTCACTGAACTTCCTGTTGCTTTTGATGCTTTGACTGTAACAGTGAATCCCCAAAATACTTGGGTCAAAGATATGACAATGGCAGAATTGAAGAAAATTTGGGAACCAGCAGCCGAAGGAAAGATTACCAACTGGAAGCAGGTACGTGCTTCTTTTCCCGATAAACCATTAAAGTTGTATGGTGCTGGTGATAAATCGGGTACTTATGACTACTTTACAGAAGCGGTAGTGGGTACATCTGGAGATACTCGTAAAGACTATACAGCGAGCGAAGATGATGATGTTCTAGTTGCTGGTGTCAGTAATGACCCTAATGCATTGGGTTATTTTGGTTACGCATATTATGAACAAAATCAAGATAAACTCAAAGCCTTGGGTATAGATAGCGGTAAAGGAGCAGTATTACCTTCAAAAGAAACCGTTGAGAAAGCAGAATACCAACCACTTTCTCGTCCTTTGTTTATCTATGTAAATATTAAATCTGCTCAGAAAAAAGCAGCGTTGAGAGACTTTGTAAACTTCTATATCGAAAAAGCGCCAACAATTGTTAGTTCTGTAGGGTATGTACCTTTACCCCAAGACGCTTATTTTTTAGATAGCGTTCACTTTAATAGAGCCAAAGCAGGAACAGTATTTGGGGGAAAAGCTACTTTCGATTTAACTATCGATGAACTGTTACGAAAACGAGCTGAGCTTTAAAGATTAGCTGTAGAATTTTTCAGGGTTAGACAGATGAGTACGAACAATTCGCAAACCAGTGAAGCACCAGTCAAAGCAGGGAGTAATCTGAGTTTCTTTGAAAAATACCTGACAGTTTGGGTGTTTTTATGCATCATTGCGGGGATTGCATTAGGAAGAACATTTCCTGGGATAGCAACAACATTAGATGCGATGAGCGTGTTTCAAGTATCTATTCCCATAGCGGTGTGTTTGTTTTTCATGATGTATCCCATCATGGTGAAAATTGACTTTACCCAAGCTGTGAATGCAATTCGCGCTCCCAAACCTGTAATTCTCACCTTGGTAAATCATGAAAAAAATCATGTTTGTTTGCAAGAAAAATTCTCGCCGTTCTCAAATGGCTGAAGCTTTCACTCGTACTTTGGGAGAAGGGAAAGTTACTGTTACTAGTTCGGGTTTAGAATCAAGTTTTGTAGACCCCAAAGTTGTGGAAATCATGGCTGAAATTGGTATTGATATTAGCAATCAAACATCAAAGCCTTTAAGTGATTTTAATCCTGAAGATTATGATGTTGTAATTTCTTTGTGCGGTTGTGGTGTAAATTTACCCCCAGAATGGGTGACAAGAGAGATATTTGAAGATTGGCAATTAGATGATCCACAAGATGGAGATGTTGAGACATATCGGCGTATCCGCGATGATATTAAACAACGTGTTGTAAAGTTAATTGAAACTTTGAGTTAGTTGTTAAGGAAAGAAGTCGGGTTTTTTAAAATAAATACTCGTAACAACAGAAAATTATCGTAAAAACCCGACTTTTGTGATTGCACACTTCATAGAACCTCACCCCGCCGACTGCACCCCTCTCCTTGCTAAGAAGAGGGGATGGGGGTGAGGTTGTATTCTATTCAACAGAAAATCATCTTAAAAACCCGACTTCTGTAATTATTGTCGTAGTTTACTTATTACCTAATTCCCAATCGGTGGTGCAAGCTCTGCACGGGGAATTCCGCCACCACCAATACTATTTTTACTATTATTATCAACAATATATAATGCCTCAAATAGTTTCATAAAATCATCGTAAAATTTGCCTTTTCTAGTCTCGAAGTCATACCCGTATTTGTCACGAAATTCTTTGGGAACTCCTTTTTCTACTGCAAAATAGTGAGCATCTCCGTAGGCATCTTCTACAACATAAGCACCGTAATTTTGCAATGCATCAAATAACTTTTTCGCTGCTGGTGTTTCTAAATTCAAACTTTTTTTTGGTAATCTCTGGTGGAATGGCTAACAATGAACCTTGTACTAAAGCATGATTGCTACCACCATAACGTTCTGCTGCATAATCATCGGCACGATTTGCTGGCCAGCGATATCCTGGTATTTTATCGTCGTAAAATAAATATTTTTCTGCCCAAATTACAACTTTTAATGCGTGACGAATCGGTTTATCGTTTATAAGTTCGCCTTTACGAATTGAACCACCAATAGCAGATAACCCAGAACCGAAATGCGCTCCTCCTTTGCCTTCTCCGTAAATATCTACGTTGTCATATCGCCAACCGTATACTGAACCTTTTTCCTCACAACGAGCTAAGGGTGAAAGCTGTACTAATGTTCTACCATCTGGCATTAAAAAGGCTGAAGCGTTGTTTGGTGTATGGTATGGTTCTTTGGTTGCGTCTGGAATAATCAAATCGTCGGGAATCCGTAGGGAAATATCCATATCTTTTGTACCCGTACAGCGCCCTTCTCCCCAAGCTCCCGGAGCGTAAACCCGACGATAAGGATATTTATCTTTTAACTGGAAAAAATACTCTTCGTCTGCTGCTGCTTGTTTGGATTTATCAATATTTGCCTTGATGTAAACCGCATCGGAACCGATAGGCATATTCCAAATTGATGTCGCTAAAAAAGGCCATAAAAATTTATCTCGACTGGGAGTTTTACCAAAGGTGTTTGTACAGCTAAATACCAAAGCCATATTTACACCAATCAAAAACACAACTAAAATACGCAGCCAAAAACGGCTTGTCAAAATTTGAAAGTTTTTCATTTGCATGACAAATCATTAAGAAATCATAAAATTATTTGTTAGATGTAGGTTGTTATGCTACCCGTATCAACTTAAATTTTATATAGTAATAATTAGGATTATCTATTGATAATTTATTGGTTTTCCTCAATAAAGCTAAATCAAAGTTATAGATTTTATGTATTTATTCACTTTGCAATTGAGGATATAAAAGGACATAATTTTTGTGGAATGAAGATAGTTTACTCAGATTTAAGTAGGTGGCAAAAATTAATCAATATCAATAAGTACATTGTAGTTAAGAATATTGTAGCAAGAGGTGGCAAACTCTCGGTAACTCTCGTTAAGCACTTTAAGGTAGTATGTTCATTCTAATTGAGACCGCTGCAATCTCAATGCTAAACATTCCCCCGCCAATCTTATTCTAATTCAATTGTTAATATTATACGTCTGATGCAACAATTTGCGCTTAATTTATTTTTCAGAAATTTTGTCACAAAATATACTTATTTCTAATAATACCGAAAAACAGCATTTTGATTTATATTCCTGATATTTGGCAATTAAAAACATATTATTGATTTACTTATTTAAAGAAAATACTTCCATAAGTATGATTTATTGCTTTTTTAGTAAGTATTACTAACTAAGATATGTTTTGTAATCGTTTTATTAAGTATTTATACTTTTATGTAGTAATATAAAATAATAAAAGATAAAAAGTAACTTTTAATAAACTTTGGCTAAAAAATGCGAAGCATAACAAAAGGATTATTTAAAAAAGTTCGTTGAACTAATGGGTGTTTTTAACTGGTTTTAAAGATTGAGTCTAATTTCAACTATCAATAGGTAAAGAGGTAAAAAGGGAGTGAATTCACAAGCCCTCACAGAAAATAACCGTAAGTACGACGCGCATCAGATAGCGCGGTACTATAATTTGCGTCCTTGGCTGGGTTGGGGACGTGCGATCGCAATTTTTGGGAATTTTGCCTGGTTTATTCTGGGTTTAAAATTGGATGAATGGCGGGGAGTATCGGAACGGAATAAGTTGAGACGAGCTGTTCATCTACGAAAAATGCTCGTTGCTTTAGGTCCGACATTTATTAAAGTCGGTCAAGCTTTATCAACACGACCAGATTTGATCCGCAAAGATTTCCTCGACGAACTGATCAAATTACAAGACCAATTGCCACCGTTTGACAACGCTTTGGCTTTGAGACAGATTCAAAGCGAATTAGGTCATCCAATCAAAGAAATGTTTAGCGAACTTACAAGCGCTCCGGTAGCTGCTGCGAGTTTGGGTCAAGTTTACCGGGGTCGTTTGCTAACGGGTGAAGAAGTCGCAGTCAAGGTACAGCGTCCGAATTTACGTCCGATTCTTTCCTTGGACTTGTATTTGATGCGCTGGGCTGCTGGTTGGCTGGCTCCTTGGCTACCTTTAAATTTGGGTCACGACCTGACGTTAATAGTAGATGAGTTCGGCACCAAATTATTTGAGGAAATTGATTATTTAAATGAAGGTCGTAACGCTGAAAGGTTTGCAACAAACTTTCGTAATGACCCCCATGTCAAGGTTCCGGCGATTTATTGGCGCTATACTTCAACTCGCGTTTTAACTTTAGAGTGGCTGAATGGCTTCAAGCTGACTGACACCAAAAGTATTATTGCCGCAGGTTTAGACCCCCAAGCCATAATTGAAATTGCAGTCACATCAGGTTTACAGCAGTTGTTAGAACATGGTTTCTTTCATGCTGACCCCCATCCCGGTAATTTATTCGCCATGCCAGATGGTAGGATGGGTTACATCGACTTTGGCATGATGGATCAACTCGATGAAACTACCAAAGAAACTCTTGTTGATGCGATAGTTCATCTGATTAATAAAGATTATACCGACCTAGCCCACGATTACGTAAAACTGGGTTTTCTCACCCCAGATGTAGACATTCGTCCGATTGTACCGGCTTTAGAATCTTTGTTAGGAGATGCAATTAATCGTAACGTCGGTGACTTTAACTTCAAGACAATCACCGATGAGTTTTCCAAACTCATGTACGACTTCCCTTTCCGAGTTCCCGCTAAATTCGCTTTAATTATTCGTTCCTTGGTGACTCAAGAAGGAATTGCCCTCTCGTTAAATCCCAACTTCAAAATTGTCGAAGTAGCTTATCCTTATGTAGCGCGACGGTTGCTCATGGGTGAATCTCCTCAACTACGGCGAAGATTGCTCAACGTGCTATTTAAAGATGGTAAATTCCAATGGGAACGATTGGAAAATATGATTGCGATCGCCCGTACTGACAACAATTTCGATCTGTTACCGACAGCACAAATGGGGTTACAGTATTTACTGAGTGATGAAGGTAAGTTTCTGCAACAGCAGTTGGTAATTGCACTCACCGAAGACGACCGTTTGCACGCTCAAGAAGTGCAGCGCTTATGGACTCTAGTCAAAGACGATTTAAATCCATCCCGCTTACTTGGTGCAGCAATTGGAATTTTGACTCAGTTTTCTAGAGAGAGAGTAGCAGCAATATTACCCGCATTTACGACCTCAAACTCAGTAAAGAACAGTTAGCTAAACGCCATACAAATAACCAGGAGATTTCATGTACTATTACCCCACACAACCGCCCTACTTAGTGTTAGTTATCGGATTTTTTATCGCCATAACTTCTGGTGCAGCATTAGCTGGAACTTTGAAAGTAATTACACAAACATGGCAGAAAAACGGTGCTGAAGCTAGCGCTCCTCGTTTTTCATACAAACAATTAGTCATACCATTTGTTGGAATTACAATAGGAATTGGTTTATTTTTGTGTTCAGGTTTAGCAATATTTGGTTTTCCAAATTGGTTAGCTTGTGCGGTAGGTTTGCCAATTACTTTATTGACTTGTATCTTAACTGGATTTCAATTGGGAAGCATGATGACTTATGCTGAAAGTCGAGGATTTCAATCATTTGATTTAGATTCTTTCAACTAAAATTAGCATTTTGAAATTAAACTATTCGTTGTTTGTAACTTGTTTTTCACAAAAAGCAATTTATGAATGACGAATTATTTTTTGCTTACATCATAACTCTGCGTAACTTCGCGTTTACCTCCGCGCTCCTTTGCGTTTCAAATGTAAATTATCTAAGGGTTGACGTGCCAAACATCGCCTAAAGTGCGATTCTTGCCAAGCCTTGCCTTTCGCGAACTGATCGCAAAGATTAATTTTTGTAAATATCCTTGTTAATAAAAAATATTATCAATAAACTAAGCATTAAGTCAAAAGACAAAAATGTAGTAGTGTTAACGGACTTCTCGTTAACAAGCTGTGTTTGGCTAACTACAGTAATTTAGCTGTAGCGCTTGTCTGAACCGTAAAGATTGCAGTCTTTGATTTAGCTGCTTCGAGCAAATACAAGCAGTAAATTAAAGTCAGATTACTGAGCAAGTATAGCAACAAGGAGAAAGCATTAATAATGCAAACTTACGATAATCCCAAGGTTAAATATGATTGGTGGGCTGGTAATGCACGCTTCGCCAAATTATCAGGTTTATTTATCGGCGCTCATGCAGCGCAAGCAGCTTTAATTACTTTGTGGGCTGGTTCATTCACTCTATTTGAACTATCTCGATATAACCCTGATATCCCCATGGGTGAACAAGGATTGATTTTATTACCTCATTTAGCGACTTTGGGATTTGGTGTCGGAGATGGTGGAATTGTAGTTGATACATATGCTTATTTTGCGATTGGAGCTATACATTTAATCTCCTCTGCTGTCTTAGGTGCAGGTGCGCTGTTCCATACCTTCAAAGGTCCGAGAAACTTAAAAGATGCCACCGGACAAGCTCGTAAGTTTCACTTTGAATGGGATGATCCCAAACAATTGGGAATTATTTTAGGACATCACTTGTTGTTCTTAGGAGCCGGAGCCTTGTTATTGGTAGCTAAGGCAATGTATTTTGGTGGACTCTATGATGCTGCATCTCAGACTGTCCGCACAGTGACAAATCCGACTCTTAACCCACTAGTTATATATGGTTATCAGACTCATTTTGCGAGTGTAGATAATCTCGAAGACTTAGTAGGAGGACATATCTATGTCGGCGTAATGTTGATTGGGGGCGGAGTGTGGCATATTATTCAGGAACCATTACCTTGGGCGAAGAGGTTGTTAATCTTCTCTGGTGAAGCAATTCTTTCTTACTCTTTGGGAGGAATAGCCTTAGCTGGATTTGTTGCATCTTACTACTCTGCGGTTAATACCTTAGCTTATCCTGTTGAGTTTTACGGACCAGTTTTGGAACTCAAGTTTGGCATTTGTCCTTATTTTGCTGACACTGTAGATTTACCATTAGGCGCTCATACAGCTAGAGCATGGTTAGCAAACACTCATTTCTTCCTGGCTTTCTTCTTTTTGCAAGGACATCTTTGGCACGCGCTACGAGCTATTGGTGTTGACTTCAAACAGTTTGGTAAAGCGTTGGATTCTGTAGCGACTGCTGGTAGTCAGTCTTAATTTTCTAGAGACGTTGTTGTATGCAGCGTCTCTAAATTGAAATTTTGTAAAATTTTGCAAAAGGTAAAGATTGTGGCTGTCTCAACAGATAAAACTTTCGCATCAGGTACAGATTCACCTTGGTTAATCGGTAATGCTCGTTTAACCGATTTATCCGGTCAATTATTGGGCGCTCATATCGCTCATGCAGGTTTGATTATGTTTTGGGCGGGAAGTATTACCATAATTGAGGTATTACGCTTTGTTCCGGAAGTACCAATGTATCAGCAGGTGATGACTCTATTACCACATTTAGCAACTTTGGGCTGGGGTGTTGGTGCTAATGGTCAAGTGGTAGATACTTATCCTTATTTCGTTATTGGTATTCTGCATTTAATCGCTTCAGCAGTTTTAGGTGCAGGTGGACTTTTTCATGTATTTCGCGGTCCGGCTGTGTTGTATAGTCCTGGTGGAATTGTAGCGAAGTTTCACTATGAATGGAATGATCCCAGACAATTAGGTTTCATTTTAGGCAATCATTTGATTGTTCTGGGTTTTGGAGCATTTCTTTTAGTATTAAAAGCGATGTTTTTTGGGGGAATTTATGATAGCAATATCGCTCAAGTCCGATTAATTAGTAACCCAACTCTTGAACCAAGTATTATATTTGGTTACTTAGTCGGTTTAAAAAATGGCAGTTGGACTCTTTTAGGAATCGCAAGTGTTGACAATTTAGAAGATGTCATCGGCGGTCATATTTGGGTCGGATTAATGTTGATTTTCGGTGGAGTTTGGCATATTTTAGTACCACCGTTCAGATGGGTAAGGCGAATTTTACCAATTGAAAATGGTGAGGAAATTCTTTCTTATAGTCTGCTTGGTTTAGCGTTGATGGCTTTTATTTCTATTCCTTTTGTGGCTTACAATCAACTAGTATTTCCTCGCGAGTTTTATGGTTATGACCTCTTGGGAACAGCTAATGTACAGCTTTTTCTGGGAATTATTGCTTTTTGTGGTTATATTTGGCATTCTTGGCGTTCCCGTCAAATAAACCTTTAATTATCCATAGTTTTTGATTCTTCTGATTTGACAGAGCCTACGTTCCTCAAATGCCTGTAGCTGACAAACCTAATCTGCGGGCATTTTTTTAGGAAATTATCTTGAGGATAAATTATGCTATCTACTCTTTTTTGTGCTTTCTGTGCTTGGACAATAGTCATTTTATCTATTGTTAGTTTTTGGTTGATGCTAAGTAAAGGAACAAATCAGTTGAAAAAGCTGCATGACATTCCTTGTTCTGGATGTGATTTTTTTACTAATGACTACCGTTTGAAATGTACGATTCATCCTTGTAAAGCTTGTTCGGAAGAAGCTATTGGTTGCATTGATTTTGAAGCAAAAACTATTAATTGTAATGCTTCTCAAAAAGGTAAACGCAAGTTGTATTAAGTTTATTAGTAGCAATGGGAATTGGGAATTGGGAATTGGGAATAGGGAAATGTCCTAATAATTCTGGCTACTGCCATAAATAAGTTGACGATAAATAAATTGGTGTCAATAAACAAAAAGATGCAATAAAATATACACTGCTATATGATAAAACTCTTGTGGGATGGCATCCCTGCCCGTCCGAATCTGCCTCATAAGTCGATAAGCTTCCATTAATTGTATATTTACTACTCAGTTATATAGCTGTTCTCTATTCCCTCCAACCACAACTAATATCTTTACAAAACTTCACAAAACAAGTGCTAAAAATTTTCAAAATCTTGATATGCTAAAAAAAGTTATTGAGATAAATATGCATTAAGTAGGATGTTTGAAAAATATCTTTGCCTTTACAGGGTAGAAGGATGTATTTTCGTGCAATCGATGAATAACGCTGTATACTGTGGAGTGGTTGATTTTCCACTTGATGTTGTATTGCCTCAAAAGTGAATGCATCTAATAAAAAATAGTTGCAAAAAGTTGATTTTTCTTAGTTAATTAATTGTCAATAACGAGTAGTCTTAAAATGTCGAAACAAATTGGTCTTTTTTACGGTACTACAACTGGTAAAACCGAATCTGCGGCAGAAACGATTCGTGATACTTTAGGTGGGGATGTCACCATGCATGACATTGCAGATGCAGAAGCGGGTGATTTTGAACAGTATGAATGTCTGATTATTGGCTGTCCGACTTGGAATATCGGCGAACTGCAAAGTGATTGGGAAGGCTTTTTTGAAGAACTTGACGAGATTGATTTTAGTGGTAAAACGGTTGCTTATTTTGGTACTGGAGACCAAATTGGCTATGGAGATAACTTCCAAGATGCGATGGGGATGTTAGAAGAAAAGATTTCCGAAAGAGGAGGAAAAACCGTTGGTTACACTACAACGGATGGCTATGATTTTAACGAATCTAGAGCTTTGAGAGATGGGAAATTCTGTGGACTTGCTCTTGATGAAGATAATCAATCAGATTTAACCGACGAAAGAATAAAGGTTTGGACTGCTCAAGTTAAATCAGCCTTTGGATTGTAAATTAATATGCTCAGAGGGAGTAGGGAGTAGTAAATTGCATCAACCCCAGACAAAGTTCACGTGAGGGACTAGTAGTAGTCTTTTTCATTAGTTTTAATGGGTTAATTAATATAACCTTACTAGTAGTCAGATTTTACCAGAAATCTTGTAGAGACGTTATATATAACGTCTCTACATTACGTCGGTAGACAAACAAAACCCATCAAAATTAATGCAATAGACCACTAGTACTCCACCACATTAATTATGAATGGTTAGTTTTTCCCCAAATTGTCTAGAGACGTTATGTATAACGTCTCTACATTACGTCGGTAGACAAACAAAACCCATCAAAATTAATGCAATAGACCACTAAATCCAAAATCCAAAATCTAAAATCGAATGACTCTATCCAATCGAAGATATAGCTTTACTGACGTTGACTGGTATCGTGGTAATGCTCGTTTGCTGAATTTATCCGGTAAATTACTGGGCGCTCATGTAGCTCATGCCGGTTTGATAGTTTTTTGGGCTGGTGCAATAACATTGTTTGAATTGTCACACTTTAACCCAGCTTTACCAATGTACGAACAAGGTTTAATTTTACTTCCACATTTAGCAAGCCTCGGTTTAGGTGTCGGTAGTGGAGGTGCAGTAAATGATATTGAACCTTATTACCTAATTGGGGTACTGCACTTAATTTCCTCAGCAGTTTTAGGAGCAGGTGGTATATTTCACTCGTTAAAAGGACCGATTGTATTACCAGAAAACTCTGGTTTTACAGGCTTTTTTGGCTACGACTGGAAAGATAAAAATAAGATGACGACTATCTTAGGAATTCATCTGATCCTTTTGGGTGTCGGAGCTTGGTTATTAGTCGCCAAAGCGATGTTATGGGGTGGATTATTTGATCCGAATCTGGGAATCGGTGGAGACGTGCGAATAATTAGCAATCCCACACTTAACCCATTGAGAATTTTTAGTTACTTATTTCCCGTTCATGGTGCTACGGGTATGGCTGCTGTAGACAACTTGGAAGATGTAGTTGGCGGTCATATTTGGGTTGGTTTAATGTGCATTGCTGGTGGTATTTGGCACATCAGAAGTAAGCCATTTGCTTGGACAGAGAAAGTTTTAGTTTGGTCTGGAGAGGCTTATTTATCCTATAGTTTAGGTGCCATAGCATATATGGGCTTTCTGGCTGCAACTTTTGCTTTTTTTAATGACACCGTTTATCCAGAAGTCTTTTACGGTCCGGCAAGGATGATAGAATCTTCTCCAGATGTAGTATCATCTCGCGGATGGTTGGTGAGTTTTCATATTGTTCTTGCAACCTTATTTCTCTGCGGACATATATGGCACGCTAGCCGCGCTCGTTTAACGGAAGCCGGATTTGATTTTAAAAACAACGATATGGTTAATCCTCCAAGGATTGCTAGTTAAAGCTGGTAGCGACAAACGATAATCTAATATCCCTCCCCGAAACTTGCGGAGAGGGAAATTTTATATTTATTCTTACCCTAGCAGCTTCTTCCCACGACTTACGCTAATCTAATAGAAGTGAAGTTGGGAGGAATATAAATATCTGTAAAATTAGGCTGGATAAATTTGATAATTAATAATTGATAAAATAAATATATGATTAAATATGAATAAAATAGATTATCTACGTATTAGTCTTATAGACCGTTGTAACTTTCGTTGTCATTATTGCGTACCAGAAGGCGCAGAACTTGATTATATTTTACAACAGGAATTATTGAGTTACGAAGAGTTATTAACTTTACTCAAAGAAGTGTTTATTCCGTTAGGATTTACTAAATTTCGTTTGACTGGAGGGGAACCATTATTACGTCCGGGAATAGTTGATTTTGTGCAAGAAATTGCAGCATTACCTCAATGTGATGATTTAGCAATGACAACTAATGGTTTTTTGTTAGAAAAGCTAGCACAACCACTTTTTGATGCTGGTTTACGACGGATTAATATTAGTTTTGATTCCCTGAATCCAGCAATTTTTGACAAAATGATTGGTAATAGGGGAAAATCACGCTGGCAGAGAACTTGGCAAGGAATTCAAACAGCTTATGAGGTTGGTTTCAATCCTTTAAAATTAAATGTAGTAGTTATTAAAGGCATAAATGATTCAGAAATTCTTGATTTAGCTGCTTTAACTATTAATCATAATTGGCACGTTCGTTTTATTGAATTTATGCCCATTGGTAATGATAAATTATTTGATGAAAGTACTTGGGTTCCTTCTTCCCAATTACGTCAAATTATTTCGCAAAAATTCGGTTTAATTGAATCGAGTATTAAAGGAAATGGTCCAGCAGATGTTTTTCAAATTCCCGGTGCAAAAGGTACTTTAGGATTTATCTCGCAAATGTCAGAATGTTTTTGCGATAAATGCAACCGCATTCGTTTATCTGCTGATGGTTTGTTGCGTCCTTGTTTGTTAAATGAAACTGGTCAAATTAATTTGAAAAATGCTTTAAGAAATGGAATTGATTGCGAACAATTAAAAGAACAAGTGAGGAATTTGTTATTTATAAAAGAGCAAATTAATTTTAAAGAACGAGATAAAGGAACAGTGGATACTTATAGTCGCACTATGTCACAAATTGGTGGTTGAGCAAAAAATTAGGGTCAATTAAGGTATAGAAGTCGGGTTTTTAAGAAAAGTATCTATAACAGACTGAGACATTTTGAAAAACCCGACTTCTCAAACTGACAAAGATGATGATTTCAGATTGTTTAAGACGTAGCAGTGCTACGTCTCTACATGGACTTCCTGTTTAATACAAAATCTAAATCAGTATGATTCATTGCTTAATTCAGTAATCCCAAATAATTAATTATCAAACTAGACTCAAAGCCTTATCTCTACTTATTCAGTAAAAATTTTTATTGCATTATCTATTACGGATATTTTTACAGGTGTTCCTACGGGTAATGCTGTATCGACTATTGTTCTTGCATGAATTTCTTTACCAGAAGCAGTTTCTAAGCAATAACGGTATTCTCTTCCTAAAAATCGCCGTTTAGTAATTTTTACCCGACTATTGGTATCTGGTTGCAAAATTAAATCTTCTTGACGAATCATTATTTCTGCTTCATCGCGTGAGCGATTATCTTTGATTTCAAAATCACCAATTTCTGTTTGCCAAACATTATCTTGACGACGAGCGGGTAAAAAGTTGGCTTGAGTGACAAATTCTGCGACAAATCTTGATTCAGGATAACTATAAATTTGTTCTGGTGTACCAATTTGTTCTAAGCATCCTTGACGCATTACGCCTACTATATCAGCAATTGCGAGGGCTTCTTCTTGGTCGTGGGTAATAAAAATTGCCGAAGTTCCAGCAATTTTAAGGATATCTCGGATTTCTTCTCGTAATTGTAATCTTACTTGGATATCCAAATTAGACAATGGTTCGTCTAAAAGCATTAATTTTGGTTGGGGTGCTAAAGCACGAGCTAAAGCAACTCGTTGCTGCTGCCCTCCGGAAAGTTCGTAAGGATAACGTTTCTCTAAAGTGTCGAGTCTTACTAAGTTTAAAATTTGTGAAATTCTTTGTTTTGTTTGACGTTGATCTGAATTTTTTAATCCAAAAGCAACGTTTTCTGCGACTGTGAGATGGGGAAAAAGAGCGTAATCTTGAAACACAATACCAATATCACGTTTTTCTGGAGGTATCCAACTAACAGGACAACAAACTTTATCTTTACCAATTTTAACTTCCCCCGTTTGCGGATATTCAAAACCGCCAATTATTCGTAACAGAGTTGTTTTACCGCAACCCGATGGACCTAATAAAGCTAAGATGTCTCCTTCTTGCAATGTCAAAGAAACATTATTAACCGCAGGAATCTGACTTTCTGCAAATAATTTAGTTATATTTTGTAAGCTGAGAATTTCTGTTTTCATAGTGATTTATAGCAATATTTTTATTACTGTAGTTCAAATAATTTTCTTTATTTAAATAGCAGGAGTAACTTGCTCCCCACTATCTAAATTTCATACTTGATGGAGAGATAGAAGGAGATGGGGAGAAATAAATATCAACCATCAACTATCAACTATCAACTAACTCCTAATCCCCTGATTAAACGACTCCAGCTTCTTGTAATAACTTCAAGGTTTCTTCTAAACCTGATAATTTAGATAAGTCAATTTTGGGAGGATTTAGCTTACTCAAAGGTGTTAATTCGCTTGATGTTTCTACTCCACTTACCAAAGGATATTCATTAGTTTCCGAAGCAAAATATTTTTGTGCTGTGGGACTAAGCATATATTTGACAAATGCTTGAGCATCTTCTTTTTGATCGGTAGTTTTGAGAATTGCAAGCCCTGCAACGTTAATCATTGCACCTATATCACCATTGGTGAAATGATGAGCAACGGGAAATTTAGCATTGTCTTTAATGAAGCGGGGTAGATAATAGTGATTTACTAATCCTAAATGAACTTCACCCCTTCCTAAAGCTTCAACTATTGCGGTATTATTACCGTATTTTTTGACATCGTTGGCTTTCATCGCTTTGAGCCATTCCAATGTCCTTTCTTCACCTTCTACTACCCTCATTCCTGTAATGAATGACTGAAATGAACCATTTGTAGGAGCCCAAGCAACTTTACCGCGCCATTTTGGCTGAGTCAATTCCCAAACCGTTTTTGGTAATTCGTTCTCTTTAACTAAGTTGGTATTGTAGTCAACTACACGAGCGCGTCCGGAAACTCCTACCCAATTACCCGTAGGTGAATTAAAACGAGAATCTACTTGATTAATTACTTCTGAAGGAATTTCTAAGGTTTGTTGGTTCTGCTCCAAACTACCCAAAGCACCCGCATCTTGGGCAAAAAACACATCAGCGTTACTATTTTCTCCTTCCTCCACCAGCGCAATAGCAAGTTCAGAGGTGTCACCATAACGCACGTCAATATCCAGTTTTAAGTCTTTCTCCGCTTGTTCAATCAAAGAGGAAATTAGCTTTTCGTTTCTACCGGAATATACAACCAAAGTCTTAGGATCATTATTCGGTGCTTCACACCCCGCGCTGATGACTAAAGAAGCAATCAATCCAGTTAATAAAAATTTTTGTCGCATTTCCAATCTTTTTCTCCAGTAAAACAATTCGCTGTTTCCAGTTAAGTAATTAAGATATCATGTATCAAATAAATGTACTAAGCAATACATTTAAACGTGAAAACCCCCACTATCAGTACTACAGAAGCATCAATCAAAGTTAATTTAACTACAATCGTAATTTGCCCTACTTGATGAAAAGCATTTAGGCTTTTTCAATAAAGAGCAATTAACTCTATATAATTTCTCTGTAGGTTTACTTAATAGCTCTACTTAACGATAACATTTATCAAGTATTATGTAATGTATAGTAAGTACATTTGAATGTAAAGCCGTATTAATAGTAGTTCATTAATTTTAAATGTTTGTAGTTGGGCTTTAGCCCTCAATTGGAGCGATAAATCGCAACTACAAACCCCTCAAAACTAATAAAAAGGACTACTAGTAGTAGAAAATTAAGTTTATAATTTTGGCAAATGCGCCGGAAGTACGCTGATAGCAGCTACTGCAATATAAAACAGAGCAAAACGAGTCTCAAGTAGAGCTACAGAATGAAATTTGGCTTTGGTATACCATTTGCGAAAAACAATCACTACTGCAAATTTAATTAGAACGATCGCAAATGCTAAAGCGGTAACTAATTTTAACCAGCCTAAAGCAAAAAAAACGATGGCGATCGCGCTAGCAAATGAGTGATAAATGATACCTGATTTCAGGGAACTAGTTTTCTTGCGTCGCAGTTTAATCGTGAAAATAGCACTACCAAAAAATAATGTATTCAGTATCCACATCGCGAGTGCTTCTAGAGAAAGATTCCCGGTTGTTGCTGCATAAGCTAGAGGAGTCGATAAACAGATAGCTGCAAAAATAATTAATTCATTGAGAATCGATTTATGCTTACGTCTAAATACTGCTACGACATCAATCATCAATCCACAAAGTACTAGGGCATAAATCCATACTAAAATCGGAGACTGAATCCACAACCAAACAGCCAGGGAAACCGCGATTGTTCCATAGATTCCAGTCCAAATTAGATATCTCGGTTTCCAGGTACTGCGTTGTTTTAACTGCACAATTAGGGGATGTTCTGTTTGTAATGCAAAAAAAGCACAAATTAATGCTAGATTTGTGCAATAATTCCAAGTCTGAGCTAAAGCGGCTCCTGTCAGGAAAGAACCAAATAAAACAATTAGTACACCATGCTCTGGAGAAAAAGTCGGTTTTAACCAGCCCCGGAAATCAACTTTCTGCTGCTGCTCTTCAGTTCGTAATCCTGTTATCCCTAACTCATTTACTGAAAATGGCTCATTCATCTGTCTTACTCCTAATTACTTGCAGCTTAAAACCAGCGTTTAATCATATTGCTCGTTACTCGAAAAATAATTTGATAAATAATCTGATAAATAATTTGATAAATAAAATGTGATGAAGTTTCAATTGCTATTAGCTATGATTATAACTTGGATTAGATTTTTTTGATAATTATTTGCAATAAATCTAGATAAATAAATACTTGATTTTTCCAGCCTAGTTTGATGCAATACATTTAAAATCTGTATAATTATTTATAATAATTCGCAATAAATTAAGAATTGATTGCAGATTCTGAGTTTCAGAAAATAAAGTCCGATAATCAAAAAACTTAGAGGTGAGGTATTATACATTGGGAAAT
This sequence comes from Richelia sp. SL_2_1, assembly GCA_012033205.1. Taxonomy (GTDB): domain Bacteria; phylum Cyanobacteriota; class Cyanobacteriia; order Cyanobacteriales; family Nostocaceae; genus Rivularia. Next base: position 17,111 of record JAAUSO010000119.1, read on the forward strand.
AATCTAGAAAGAGCAAAAGCTGCATACGCTCTACTCATGAGTAATATGAGAACTGTAGTTTTAGGAACAGTTAGTAATCAAGGGATTCCGAACGTTAGTTATGCACCATTTGTGATAGATGAAGCCAAAAATATTTATATATTCGTGAGTAAAGTTTCGATTCACACTTCCAATCTTCAAGCAATGGTAAAGCGAGTGTGATGTTAATTGAAGATGAAGCTAAAAGTAAACAAATTTTTGCTCGTAAACGTTTGACATATTCCTGTCATGGAACTGTTGTAGAGAAGAATAATCCAGAATGGGAGTATATTGCTAATCAATTCGATCAAAGATTTGGAAATATTATTTATATTTTTCGTAATTTACCAGATTTTGAGATTTTTAAATTTACTCCTTATGAAGGACTTTTTGTCATGGACTTTGGTGCAGCTTATCAGATTAATGCTGATGATTTAAATCATCTTGTTCATATTACAGGACAAGGTGACGGTGAAATAGAAAAATAATTTAGTTAGGTAATAAGATATTAATTAAAGATCAGGTAAATTGAGATATTAGATAATATCTAGACATTCTTCTAATTGACTTTTTATTTTTACAGCATCTAAATTTTGTCCAATAAAAACCAGTTGATTGCAGGGAAGAGTAGTCCATTCATCCCTTTGAAAATTACAGCGTTTACCACTAAGTTGAAAAATATGCCGTAGTTTACTTCCTTGATACCAAATAATTCCTTTTCCTCGAAATACTGTTTTTGGTAATTGTTCGTCCAAAAATTTACTAAATTTCTCAATAATTAAAGGTCGATTGCTTTGGAAAGCAACTGACATAAAATTTTCTTCTGCCAATTTATTAATTCCAAATGAATCGATTTTATGTTGTAAAGACGAAGAAGAAAGCGTTTTAAAATGAGAATTACCTACATCTAAAATGAAAGGTAAAGATACTTTGCCGTATTCAGAACGTATAATTTTTGCCTGTAATTTAACTGAATTGATAAATTCTTCAATTTCTTTGATTTTTGTTTGTGATACTAAATCTATTTTATTTAGGATAATAATATCTCCATATATAACTTGTTCTAAAGCAATTTTACTCTCAAATTTTTCCGGGTTGAAGTTTTCTGCATCAACAACTGTCAAAATCGAATCTAAACGAGTCGTATCTCTTAAAGAACTACTGGTAAAAGTCATCATTAAAGGTATAGGTTCCGCTAAACCAGTAGTTTCGATAACTATATAATCGATATTTTTACGTTCTAAAACTTGATTAACTGCATCAATTAAACCGGCATTAATAGTACAACAAATACAACCATTACTTAATAGCATCATATCTCGATCAATAGATACTAAAAGTTGACTATCAATATTAATTTCGCCAAATTCATTGACTAAAACAGCTATTTTCAAATTATCACGGTTAGTCAAAATATGATTTAATAAAGTAGTTTTACCACTTCCAAGAAATCCTGTAATGATTGTGACAGGTATTTTGTTCTGAAATTTAAATATTTGGTTCATAACTATTTAGGCTTGAGCCGTACAAGTTAATGATGAATGTAAAATTTTAAATCAGTGAACACTTTACAGTAACTCACTAAAAGTTACAAAAAAATATCCTCGATATCCTACGTATATTTGAACAAGTAAATATCTTATATAGTAAAACATTTTACAGTGTTCCCAGGGGGATAATTTCTGGCAAAATTTCGCAAAAAACGGGTATTATCTCCAACAAATGTGTATTATTTGACTGAAAACTACGAGAATTAAAAAATTAAAAAATTAAAAAATTAAAATAAAAAACCTTCCTAGTAACTGTTTTTCAAGATTAAACAAAATATGATGGGGTTTTAGATGTAGTGGATATGAAACATCTATAAAAATAAATTGTAATCGCAATCGGCTTCACAAGGAGACAGCGATAGATGCTTCGCCATTTTTTCCGCAAAACCCCTATAGCCTTAAGACAGTTGATGAAAGATAAAACTCGTCTGGCAATTGCTATGGCTGGGATTGCTTTTGCAAATATTCTTATTTTTGCCCAAATGGGTTTTGAAGCTTCACTATTTAATAGTTCAACAGCACCACACAGAAGCTTAAATGCCGATTTAGTGGTAGTTAATCGCCATTTTGAATCAGTATATTCAGTCAAAAACTTTTCTCGAAGACGGTTGCATCAAGTATTGGGATTTGAAGGAGTAGAGTCCGTTAGTCCCCTCTACATTGGTTTAGGAAGTTGGAAAAATCCGCAAACCCATCGCACCCAAACTATTTTAGTATTAGGTACAGATCCACGTACAACAGCATTTAAATTTCCCCAAATTAATCAAAATATTTCTGAATTACAAAAACCCGATACGGTATTATTTGATCAGGCATCATTACCGGCTTTTGGTCCGATAGCCAGTTTATTTGAACAACAATCCAGCGTTGAGACTGAACTTAATGGTATCAAAATTAGAGTTGGTGGTTTATTTAGTTTGGGTGCATCCTTTGCAGCATATGGGAATGTAATTACCAGCGATACAACATTTTTAAGTTTATTTCCCTATACTCCTATTACTCAAATTCAAGTTGGTTTAATTAAACTTAAAAGTAATGCCGATATCAAGCAAGTTAGCGAAAACTTAGAAACTGGTTTACCAGACGACGTGATGATTTTCACAGCTTCTGATTTTCAAACCGCAGAAAAAACTTATTGGCAAAAATCTACACCTATTGGTTTTATATTTGGTTTAGGTGTAATTGTTTCTTTTATTGTCGGGATTATGGTTGTATATCAAATTATGTATTCCGATGTCGCCAACCATCTACCGCAATACGCTACCCTTAAAGCAATGGGATATCGCGATCGCTATTTAGTAGGAGTGCTGTTACAAGAGTCATTAATTTTAGCTATATTAGGCTACATTCCAGGATTTACAATGACTTTAGCAATTTATCAACTAGCATCAGAATCGACGATGTTACCTATTTTTATGACTCCTCAAAGAAGTGTCGCAGTATTTGTCTTAACAGTAATCATGTGTTTGATTTCCGGTACAACCGCGATTAAAAAATTACAATCTGCCAACCCCGCAGATATTTTCTAATATTTTTGCCAAAATTGCTCAAATTGTGTCGTATAAACTATTGTAAAAAGTACTCTGTTAGTCTAAGTTTGCTTTGTTGAGGAGCATTAAAAGTAATTACGATTCGCCTATGGAACTTACAAATTTGTTGACAGCGGGTGGGATAGTAATGATACCGCTGCTGTTTTTTTCGATGTTGGTGGTAGCATTAATTATCGAACGGATTCGCTTTTGGACAAAATCAACAGCCGTCAAAGTCGTATAGTTGAGCAAGTACTCAAACTTTATCGTCGAGATAATGTTGTTGGTGCTTTGGAAAAACTCAAGCAAAATACCGATTTACCCATTGCTCGGATATTTTTAGCAGCTTTAGAATTAGAACAAGCAAACCCAGAAGAATTTCGTCTTGCTTTAGAAAGTGAAGCACAAGCCGAGATACCTTTACTAAAACGTTTTCAAAACATTTTCGATACAGTTATTTCTCTTTCACCCTTACTCGGACTTTTAGGAACAGTTTTAGGATTAATTACTTCTTTTGCTTCACTTAACATCGGTAATGTTGGAGGAAGCGAAACAACCAACGTCACAGGTGGAATCAGCGAAGCATTAGTTTCCACAGCCGCAGGATTAATAGTTGCTATTTTTACATTATTATTCGCCAACACATTCCGAGCATTATATCAGCGACAAATTGCATTAATTCAAGAATATGGTGGACAATTAGAACTACTTTACCGTCGTCATTATGAAGGAGGAAACAGTTGACAGTTGACAGTTGACAGTTGACAGTGGACAGTGGACAGTTGTTTATTACCAACCTTTAACCTCTAACCTCTAACCTTTGACTTTTTACTTTTATAAGGAAGGAAATAAAAAAATGACTATTTGGGTAAACGAACAAATAGATCCCTCTGGATTAATTCATGCTTGTATTGCTTGCTGTAACGAATCTCAAGCACAAGATTGTCATGAATCTTTCAAGAATAATTTAAACGAAAAACAGTTAGCAGCCGGTTGGATAGCTCGAATCAGAACAGTCAATTCTTGGGATGAAGTTCCAGTTAATTCTTTAAAGCTGAATTAAGAATAGGGAATAGGGAATGGGGAATGGGAATGGGGAATAGGGGAATGGGAAGTAGGGAATAGGAATAAGGAAATAGGAAATCTAGTAAAATAAA
>JAAUSO010000017.1 GCA_012033205.1 Richelia sp. SL_2_1
CGGTAATACTCGCTCTGCGGCTGCTGTCGAGTTGTGGAAGCCAGATTTAGAAAACGCGATCGCAGTTATCGGCAATGCTCCCACGGCTTTGTTTCATCTTTTAGAATTACTTGATGCAGGATTCCCCAAACCTGCGGTGATTTTGGGTTTCCCGGTGGGTTTTGTCGGTGCAGCAGAATCAAAAGCGGCTTTGGCTGCGGATAGTCGGGGAGTGCCATTTGTAACATTACATGGCAGAAGAGGAGGAAGTGCGATCGCGGCGGCTGCCGTTAATGCTTTATGTCAGGAGGAGCAATGAGTTTGGGTTGTCTTTATGGTGTTGGGGTGGGTACGGGAAACCCGGAGTTAATTACATTAAAATCGTTACGAATTTACAAACTGTTCCGGTAGTGGCTTATCCTGCGTCAGAAGATGGTAACAGTTTTGCGCGTTCCATTGTTGCTGAATTTCTTCAAAGTAATCAAATTGAAGTGCCAATAGTATTACCTTTTAAGTTGGAAAAATCCGCTCAAACCTTTTATGATCAAGCTGCCGAAGAATTAGCCAAACATTTAAGTAATGGAAAAGATGTTGCAGTTTTATGTGAAGGAGACCCGTTTTTTTACGGTAGTTTCATGTATATTTTTAATCGTCTTTCCCAGAGATTTACAACAGAAGTAATTCCCGGCATTTCTTCAGTAATGGCAAGTGCTGCAATGATAGGAGTACCGTTAACTTACCGTAATGATGTGTTTATGGTGCTTTCGGCGATACTTTCGCAAGAAGTTTTACGGCAGAAATTACAAGTTGCCGATGCTGCGATAATTATTAAATTAGGGAGAAATTTTAGTAAAGTAAAGCAGGTTTTGCAGGAATTAGGGTTAGTTGAAAGAGCGAAATACATTGAATATGCCACAATGGAGAATCAAAAGATATTATCTATAAATGAAGTTGAAATAGAAACAGTACCTTATTTTTCCTTGATAGTTATAGCAAGCGAATTAAAAGAGTTAGGAGTTAGTACCACCGGAGTTAGGAGTTAATAATAATTGTCCCCTCATCCCCTTGTCTCCCCATCTCCCTTTTTTAGACTTTCAACCTAGAGAAATAAGATTGATTATGGTTGGCAATCACAATTAAATAGTCATTGTATTTTAGTTTGTAATCAGATGGAGGATTAGAAATAACTTTTCCTTCTTTACCTTGTTGAACAGCGATAACAATACTTTGATTATTTTGCTTCATTCTAATAAAAACATCCATAAAACAACGATTAATTTCATCTTTAGGTACAGGTATTTTATAAAGTTGACTACCATCACCATAATTTAATATATCGGAAACTACATTACTAATACCATGATTGATAGCAGCACTAACAATAAGATTGCAATTTAAATTACTACTAACAATTATTTCATCAGCATAAGCTCGTTTACAAGTAGCAGTATGTGTTTCATTTAAAAGTTCTACAATTGTATAAGCCTTCTTATTAATACTTTCTACAGTTAAAGTAGATAATATAACTTTAGCATCACGATTTATATAATCTAATTTATCATCTCCTAAAATAATTACAGTTTTTGCTTTTTCTAATCGAGCTTTATGCAAAGTTTCGTCATCTACAGAACCTTTGATAAAATATAAATTATCATCGTCAATTGGTTTTCTTTCAATATCAGCAATTAAAACAATTGGTACTTTTTTAGTTTTAGAATGTTTGCGTAATTCTTGAATAATCTGTTTAGAACGATAATTCCATTCGCAGATAATAATATGTTTTTCTAAATTATAAGAACACATACCTAAATCCTCTTTCAATTTTTTTTGTACTAAAATACTGGCAACAGAAGCATTAATAATAGTTAAAACACTAATACCCACAAGCATAACAATAGTGGCAATTAAACGACCAGGGATACTTTTAGGATAAAAATCACCATAACCAACTGTAGTAATAGTAGTAATAGTCCACCAGACACCATCTTCTAGGCTTTTAATTGTTCCTTGAGTATTATACTTAGATTCAACCAAGAGTATAATTGGAGAAATAATAATAATTAAAATGATAATAATCAAGAGTGGACGAATCAAATTTTCGCGTTCTAAAAATTTCCAAGTTTTCTTAATCCAACGTTTTGGCTTTAATAATTTATTTTGCATGATAGTTTTATAATGATATTTTTATCAAGAAATTACATATTAATTATTCATAATAATTTTGGCTTAGATAAAAATAGAATTATCAATTATCCTCAGAACTAATCACAATTAAATAGTCATTAGCCTTTAACTTATGATTGGGTAGTGGATTAGTAATTATTTCTTTTGTTTCACCTATTTCAATAGCAATAACTGTTTTTTGCTCATTTCGCTTCATATCTGTAAAAACGTCTATAAAACGAGATTCTATTTGGTCTTTTGAAACAGATATTTTAAGTATTTGAGAACCGTATTGATAAGTTAATATATCAAAAATAACTTCACTAATGTTGTGATTAATTACAGCATTAGAAATTAAAAGGCTAGAGAATCTCCCGGTAACAATTATTTCATTCGCAATTCCCTTATAAGTTTCAATATGTGTTTCATCAGCGATTTCTAGAATTGTATAAACTTCCTGATTAATTTTTCTCACATTTAAACAAGCTAATATAGCTTTATAATCGCGATTTTCAGCACTTAGTTGATAGTCTCCTAAAATAATTACAGTTTTTGCTTGTTTTAAATTCGCTTTTTCTAAATTATCAAAATTTATTGGACCTTTAATAAAATGAAAATTATCATCATTAATTGGATTTCTTTCAATATCGGCAATTAAAACTATCGGTGTTTTTTAGTCTCAGGATTCTTGCGTAGCTCTTTAACAATTGGATTCAAACGATGACTATATTCACATATGATAATATGATTTTCATCATCATAAAAACCGATTCCCAAAGCTTCTTGAATTTTCCCTTTAATTTTTCTGTCTATTACAATACTGAAAAATAAAACTCTTGATAATTCTAAAGCTACAGTTCCAACTAACATAACTGCTACTGCAATTATTTTACCAGGAACAGTTTTAGGATATATATCACCATATCCAACCGTAGTAATAGTAGTTATAGTCCACCAAAGGCCATCCCAAAAGTTTTTAATGTTTGTATCACTTGGCTTCCCGATTTCTTGGGATTCAAAAAAAGATATTGTTGAAGGAATAAACCAAACAAATATTATAAAAATAATGATAATGATGAGAAATTGAAAAATAAATTGTTTTCGCTCAAAAAATTTCCAACCTTTTTTTATCCAACGATTTAGTTTTACTGGTATTTGCATAGATTTTATTTGTTTTAACAATTTTATATGATTCAATATATATAATAAAAAAACTAGATATCACTACAATATTCAAAGATTTATTTAACTATGAAAAAAATACATATTCAACTGAATATGAGTGAGATAGTATGACGTATGCTTACACACAAAAAAATCCACTTTTACCAAACATAAGTGTTATCTCACTATTCACTAATCTTTGTAAAGTAAAATTTTTACATTGATATTACTCAAAAAAACAAAATAAAAATTATTTGATAAAGAAGTCGGGTTTTTAGATTAAATTTCTTTCATAAAGGACAATCATAGTAAAAACCCGACTTCTCACCCCTCGAAAGATGATAGTTTATATAATTTTTATCAAAAAAACTTGTATATATAAATATTATTCTGAAAATTAATTTATGATTTCATCTTGTTGGAGACGTAACGCCCAGCTACGTCTCTACAAAAGTTTCATGTTTAGTACAAAATAGAATAGTTTAATTTAACAATGATCAAAAAACTAAGCTAAAAAGCGTTTAATTTGTATATTCAAATTTTATTCAAATCTTGTAGTGCGGGCATCCCTGCCCGCTAGAAAAATATAAATTAAATGCGCGACAGCTTATTACTAATTATCCCCGCAACATTCCCCGATAAATTCCTGGAGAGGAATCTTCAATAATTATTGCACCTACAGTTTTTTGATAAAATTCCGCGACGCTTTCACCCGCTCCACCGATAATTGCATAACCATATCCTTGCACTCGCATATCGTGCAGACAAGCGAATAATAATGCTTTGCCAACTTTACGCCCTCTTGCTGCTTCACTAACCCCAATAGGACCAAAAAAATTCTTACAAGTGCATTCGTAACAAGCAAAGCCGAGAATCTGCTGGTTTTCCACAGCAATCCAACAACTAGGAGGTGAATTTTTAAAAGCAACGTCACATTCACTCATCCAACGTGTATTAAATTGCTCCTCTACCCAAGCGAGAATAACTTTTTTTTCTGGTGCGATCGCACGTCTAATAACTATACTCTGCTTATCTTGTGCTATAATCTCCGCTTCTAAGGAGGGAAGAGTATAGAGTTTAACTAACATATCAGCCATAATCAATTTTAGATTTGAGATTTTGGATTTTTTCGTGGGGTAAGAAGTCAGGTTTTTATGACTAAGAAGTGAGATTACAGATATAGCGGTTTTCCGATTCATGGTGCAATACAAATTTTACCTCACCCCGCCCTCTTAACCCCTCTCCTTAAAAAGGAGAGGGGAAGGGGGTGAGGTTTTACTGTCTTGGAATCAACTGAAATTTGCTATATTCATCTTAAAAACCCGACTTCTGTGATTAAGTTAGGGCTAATTAGCATTAATAAAATTGTTGCATTACATAGGAAACTGTTGCCCAAAAAGGAACATAACTTTGAGTTTCATCTCTCTCTAAATAAGCTTCGGCTAGCTTTTTAATTTCCTTCTCTGATAGCCCTTTAGTGGCTTCTATAACACCATCAACTACTTTACGACGCATTTTTTTCAATTTATTAATATTTAGCGCCAGCATTGTAATTGTAGTTTCAGCCGCTTGTTGATGTTCGGGTTCTTCTGTAGGTAAAATTTCCCCTGCACCAGAATATCTAAAATATTTGCTGCAATTAGGATCTAATGGTGAAATCATCAATTGTTCGTCAAACCAACCACCTTTTTTGTGTCCACAATGCACGGGTTTGGTTGGTCTTTGTTCGTCTTCTCCCTGACAAGAAGAAATTAAATTAGTGTAAGTAAATGTTAAATGTGTGTATTTACTTTTGGGACGATAATGTTCGATATGACATCTTTTTCTACTAATACTAATACCGCAATAACAACAGATGTAACCTTGTTCGTGAAGTATCGATTCGTAGACATCATTTTTGACATTTCGATTGAAAGCTTTCCACTTTGTAGTACTGGAAACTTTCTTGTTATATGCAGTCAAGCTACTAGGTTCTGAACCTTTTTCAATATGTTTCATTTGTTAAGAATTTCCTTACGTCGAATTAATACATCCGCTCGTGCAAATTCCGGTTCATCGTCACCGATTTTTTCAGCTAATTCTTGACGTAATTCTTTGGCATTCTCTAAATTTCCTTCGTCAATAAATCTGAAAAGTTGTTGCAAACAATCCTTAATTTTTTGAGGTCTTTCAGGAACTTCCATTAAGTCTTCTAAAATACTATTACTGTCTCTTCCATAGGAACCTTCCGCACTCATGACAACTAGTCCTTCTTCGTCATTTCTTTCAAGAATGAAAACACCTTTGGGACGAACATGACTGACTACTTGCGGTGAATGAGTACTGATAATAAACTGACAATTAGGAAACGTTTTTTTCAACGCTGGAATAATATCTCTTTGCCATCTAGGATGCAAATGTAATTCAATTTCATCAATTAAAACTACACCTTCACCTAATAATGGATCATCAAGACTGGGGTTGCGATCGCCAATCTTCTGGCTAAGTCTCCCACCATTGCCAATAAGCATTTTTCTCCATCAGATAACTGATTAATATTCAGTTCTCTACCTTGTTTTTTGACGGTCATTCTTAAGGGAGAACGACGTATTCTCAAGTTAGATAATCCGGTAATTAAAGAATAAATTGCTTGTCTGACTGCTTCTAATTGATGGTTAACAAAATTAGAGTCATCAAGTTTTTCTTCGTTTTCTAAATCTTCCAATTTCCTAAACCATTGGAAGAAGCTATTAAAATTAATTTGTACCCCGTCTAAAGCTTGGTCATAAGCCGTTACACGGTCAAGGGAATGTTTTTTGCGAACTCGTAAAGGAATATCAATTACGGCACGGTTCACGCCATAATGAACGATTACAGGTAAGTTAAATTCCGGATTATTTTTTAACTGTTCGTGAGTTGTTTCAACTAATTCGCGTAATTCACCTAAATCATTACCAGTCGTTTTACTACGCTTCTTTTGCATCTTGGCTAGACACCAAGTTTTCTCACCTTCAAAAGTTGAAACCGTAATCTTATTACAAGTCTCTTCACTGCCGTTAGAAATATCCTCTTCTTGAAATAATCTTCCCGAAGTTGTAGGGAACTGAACTGGTTTTGTATAACGAGATAAAAGAATAGCTAGACATTCCAGAATACTCGATTTACCAACCCCATTAATACCAATAAATACATTCGGTTCGTTTTCTTGGAATTCCAGCGTCATATTGCCGATTCCACGAAATGACTGCATCTCAATACGCTTGATTTTCATGCTTTCAGCTAAGTTAAAATACTTGGTTTTGTGTACTAAAAATCATAAGTAGTTATTAATAACGATAGCTTGATTTTATTTTTATAGGCATGAAAACCGTGTTCTATAAAACTAATCAAAAATTAAATAAATCAGCAAAAATGAATTTAGTTAAGAGCAAATAATTTAATTAATAATAAAAGGTTAAATCTTGTAGTCCAGAAGACAAAATATCACAACATAAATGAATGGTGTATTTAAGTAACAAATAACCGATAAAAAACTTGATCAAATAACATCAAATGATAAATTAAAACTGCGATTAACAATCCATATCCGAATTTATACCCCATTTCACTTAGATAAGCTGTGTTTTAGGATTTTATGTCACAAGAAAACCAAGATATTCAACCTTCTTCACCTCCAAAAAATCCCCCATTTTGGAAAGCGTCATTAATTAAAGTTTTACGAGCAACGATTGGTGTATTAGAAACTACTGCAGTCAAATTAGAAACCGAAACTCCGCCCGGTAGTGAAGACAAACCAGGTTTTTGCAGAAACTTCAACAGGGATGGAGCGGAATTTTAGCAAAAATTCGGCTGATTTTACCAGCACAATTTTCTGCAAAGTTGTCAGATACAGCTTTGACAGGAATTATCGGTGGAATCACAGCAATGGTATTTTTGATAACTACAAACCTTTCCGGTAATAAACCTCCACAAATCGCGATCGTTCCTCCAGATACTGAAAATATTCCAGTAGTATCTACTACTAATCCTGAATCGGAAGAAACAACTTCCTTACCATCCGAACAAGAAATTCCACCAACTGTAGAAGAAATCCCGCAACCAGAAGAAACAACTTCCTTACCAACTCAACAAGAAGAATTAGAAACAAACCCTACACCACTAACACCCGAAGAAACCTTAATTGCAGCCATTCAAAATCAAATTGCCCAAATTAGCGTTACCCCAAAGGGGTTTAGCTCTGCTAATCAGACTTTTTCAGGAATCATCCAATCAATTCAAGCCAATTTTTTAGGTAGTAATCTTACGATTAAACTTAGTAACGATTGGTACTCTTTAGATAAAAAACAACAAGACAAACTTGCTGCTGAAATCTGGCAACGTTCGCAAGAATTAGATTTTACTCACCTAGAAATTACTGATTTGCAAAGTAAACTATTAGCGCGAAATCCCGTAATTGGGACTGAAATGATCATTTTGAAAAGAAAATAGGCAGTCGAGAATAACATATCCCTCCCCCCAATGAAATCAAATGTTTAATTTATTTTGCACAAGTACTTAAAATTATTCCCTATTCCCGATCTAAATTCCCCCCATCTGCCTCTAACCCTTGTTAAACTAATGATTGACCCTTTGAACTAGTAATTATGCTAAAGCGTTCTAAATTCGAGACAACTCAATCTCAAATTATGCACCGTGCTGAGGATTTAATTAACGCGGCTTCTAACCGTTACCGGATTACAGTTCAAGTGGCGAATCGGGCTAAACGTCGTCGTTACGAAGATTTTGATAATACCGAAGATGTATTGATGAAGCCTGTATTACGCTCAATTATTGAAATGTCTGACGAATTAACTCAACCAGAAATCATCGGCGAATTGTAACATTGAAGCATCAATAGGAGTTAAGAATTAGGACTTTAATAGTTAGGAGTTAAGAGTTAGTACCACCAGAATTGTAGAGACGTAGCATTGCTACGTCTGCACCGGAGTTAGGAGTTAAGAGTTAGGAATTAATAATAATTGTCCCCTTGTCACCCCATCCCCCCATCCCCCAATCTCCCCATGCCATGCGCGTAATAAAAAAAGGAAACGGTTGGCGTATCGGTACTAATCCAGCAGCATCAGAATTTAAAGGCTTGCTGGGTACGGATGATTGGGCTGTGGAGTTGACAGAAGCGGAATTAAAAGATTTTGTCATCTACTGATGCAGCTCGCAGACACTATGCAACAAATGGCATCGGAATTGATGGATCAAGAAAAAATCACCTGTGAAGCTGAAAGCAATTTAATCTGGATGGAGGCAAAAGGACTACCCCATGATTATAGTTTACGCTTCATCCTCCATTCTGGTCGTTGTGTAGAAGGTAAATGGGATACTGCTGCCGTTAAAGAATTAATCCAAGCGGCATCTACTATTGAGGTTTTTTAAATTTATTTGTTTAATTGATTTGTTTAAATTATTTGTTTAAATTATTTTTTTTAATTAATAGTTGTTTGGTGGCAATTTTGTGCTAATATACTAAAGTTATAACCCCCTGGATTGAAAATTTTCGCAATAGAAAATTTAAAATCCATTTTAAAACTAGATAAAGTCCGATTTACGGGGCGTAGCGCAGCTTGGTAGCGTGCCACTTTGGGGTAGTGGAGGTCGTGGGTTCAAATCCCGCCGCTCCGATTTGATTAAAAACCATATCTATCAATGGTTTTAGATAATTTCTATAAGTGGTGTGTCCATTATAACTATGACATCACGATATTTTAGTTGCATAGAAATTGCACATCAATAATATTTAGAATTTTGAAAATAATAATCATATATTTATATTTATATTTATATTGTTTTTTTTCTACAAATAAACTCTCCTAATTATTGTGAAAACTAGGAGAGTTAATACGCGCATTCCGCACTTCAACTTGAAGTACAAACAGGTTAATGCTTTTTAAACTCTACGAGTATTTTTCCGAATACGGCTTTATTAGCTTCATAACCATCTCCAGTTCTGATTAATAATTATTCTAGAAAATAATCATAACTATCAAATTATAACTACTATTTTTTATTTAATTTATATCTTAGAAGTAATCCTTCTTCATCGCGTTTAACAACTTCATAATTATTCTTTAACAGGTTTTTTAGCTTCATTGCTAATGCAGTTATCATCGCGACTAAAAATAAAAATTCTGGGACAATTAACACTTTGAATCCTACCAAAAAACCAAATGCCATGAAATTAGTTAACAACCCAGTGCCTAAAATTAAACTTATAGCTGTAATATTTAGTCTAGTTTGAAACTCGTGGTCATTTTCAAATTGAAGCCTTTCAATGAATTTTCCGATGTTTGTGGCTAATTCTGCATCAATAACAATAATTTCTTCTGCTTTACTTACAAGCGCTTCTTTTAATTCAGCTTGAGTACTTACTACAACCACTTGATTTTCTCCTTAAAAGTCAAGGTTTTGTTTTGAGGAGGCTAATTAAATCTATTCAATTGTTTGAAGTTCATATCTTGATTTTAGCTTTCTATAAACTGTCTAATAGTTTTGTATATTACCTTTGAATATATAGTTGCAATAAATTAAATAATCCCGCTAATCACAGAAGTCGGGGTTTTTACAGTCAATTATCCCTAGACTCACAAAATACTCATAAAAACCCGACTTCTTTCACCACCGTCAATCACAGAAGTCGGGTTTTTACAATCAATATCCCTAAACTCACAACACACTCATAAAAACCCGACTTCTTTCACCACCTATCAATATCCCTAAACTCACAAAATACTCATAAAAACCCGACTTCTTTTATTTCCGATTCATCAGTTTTCTATTCAAAGTTTCCGAAATTCCTTGCTTCAATAATATTTCGCGCATAGTATTTGTACTATCAGATGGCTGAATTCTTAAACTCTGAAACTGCCTTGTTTGTGGTTGTTGTTTTTCTTCTTGAGTCAAACATTTAGTAAATTGCTCGTATAATTCTGGATTAACTGCAAAGCAAAAAGCTAGTTCCTGTCCTATTTCTTTCAACTTTTTGGGTAATTCTGCTTGGTTAGTTTGTAATAATTGAGCAAGCTGCAAGTTCAAGGAATCCCGATTATTTTCTTGTTGCGACTCAAACATATGGGCGAATGTATCTAATTCCCCACTTTCTATAAGAGTATGTTGTTGCAATGCAAAAGCTGGTGGAATTACTGACCGATTAATATTATCAGGTAGCGGTGCAGCTAGTAATTTTTCTGCATTCACAATACCCGCACCATATCGATTCGGTTTCCAATTAACAGGAGTATCGGAAGTTTCCCGCAGCAGTTGATTAAAAATAAACGGAATTTTTTCCGCTCCGTAACGACTAGCAAGTTTATCCCATCCGTGATACGACAACCATAAGGCTGCAACACCTGCAACTAATGGTGCAGAAAATGAAGTACCTTGACCTTGATCGATTCGATGTATTAAGTTACCCTTCTCTTTAACGGTTCTCGCATACCAGATATTATCTCCCGGTGCGCTCACATCAACCTTTCTCCCCCGCGAAGCACCTATCCAAATTTTACGGTTAATGGTACTTGCGGAAACACCTATGACTTCATCATATGCAGCAGGAAATACTACAAAAGGAATCCAGGTTCCCGATGCAGCGATAATAATTACACCCCGCTTTTGTGCGTAAACTATTGCGCTCCGCAAACGCTTATTATAAAAACCTGCTCCTAATGAAATAGAAATAACGTGAAATCCTTTATCGGCTGCATATTCAATTGCTTTTGCAAGATTACGATTGCTCAAAAGTACCACTGAGTAAGATACCCGCAACGGAACCAACTTTGCACCAGGAGCCACTCCTGTGACATATTTACCGTTCGCATAATTAGCTTGCGCTCCGGGAGGGCTGATAATTACGCTTGCAGTTGATGTACCATGACCAGGATTATTGATTAGTTCAGTATCGGATTTTTCCAGTGGATCTGTTTGATCTCGATCAGAATCAACAAAATCATAACCTTCTTCTAAAAGTAAATTATCAATAATTTCCGGATGTTGTGTATAACCAGTATCAGGATGAGCGATAATAATTCCATGTCCCGGTAATTTATTCGGATCGGGAAAATATTTCTGCCATGCTTCAAAAACTCTCAGTTCTTTCAAAGTCCAAGTTACATCGTTAGCTTGAAATATAGGTCGATCTAATCCTGCTGCTTCTCTCCTGCTCGAAACAAACAAATCTAACAAACGGTCTAAAAACGCAAAAATCAGCTCGAAAATAGAAGTATTCTTCGATTGTGTGTTTGATACTAACTCTGCTGGTTCATCCCAATTCTGTTTCCTGCTTTCCCGTAAAGGCACCGCGAATAAAGGTTCTGCATCCACAACACCAGGTTGCGATCGCAATTCATAAGTCTTATCCCAAGCTTGTTTTACCGATAGCGCATCATCGTTAAGAGTTATTTCAAATTCGGTTAAATTATCACCGATTGGTGTATAATTCCAACTTTCACCAAGTATTTGAGAAACAACCTCTCGACACCTATCTTCTAAGTCAGGCATTACCATTTCGATAAAAAAGCCTTCAAACCTAGGATTTAAAGTATTTTGAGTAATTTCTTGATTGGATAACATAGTGATTTATCAATAGTGTTATATTTAGGGCTATTAATAGCTCGCTTCATATATCTATCAATTTACAACCATTTATTTACGGAAACTACTAATACAACAAGACAAAAGTTAAAATTTAAAAGTAAAAAGAAATAAAACTGATTCTATCGGCTTTTCAGCAATTTGAATTAAAAGTAATAATCTCAATTAATTTACCCGCAAGGGCGTTTATTTATCCTACTTTCTACTTTCTACTTTCTATTACCTACTGTGAATTTTTGATCATTCAATAATAAAATCTAAAGGGCTGCAAAAATCTGATATACCTTGCTTAAAAACATATATTAAGACCGGAGTTGCCAATATAGTGGGGAATGTAGGCATTTTTTGGATTTGTTCCATAAGTTTGTCTACAGAACCTTCGAGTAAATCCCCACGCAATTCTTGCTGACAAATTACCGCACGCCATTTTCTAGCTAAATTATCTAACCATTCAGAATTATCAATTTCTGGCTGTTGTCCCACTTTAATAGCCAGCGTCATTGTGGCATCTTCCAAATCTCCGTCGCAATCTTCAATCAAATCCAATGCTTGCATCGCTTGAGGATAATTAGCAAATGTAGAGCGGAACTGGGCAATTTCTTGTGTTGTAACTGTAGTCATAATAAAATTAATCAAATTATATTATTAACAAGTATTAAATAGTCCTACTGGTTAGTGGTTAGTGGTTAGTTGTTGATTACCAACCTCTAACCTTTAACCTCTAACCTTTAACCTCTAACCTCTAACCTTTAACCTCTAACCTCTAACCTTTAACCTTTAACCTCTAACCTCTAACGTAATCCCCGCGAAGTTACAGAACGTTGTAAGTTAGCTAAAGCACGATTGTAATCCAAAATAGCGTTAATTCGATTACCTTCAGCTTGAGTCAGAGCATTTTCCGCATCAATTACTTCGAGTTGAGTTCCTACACCCGCTTGGAACCGCAAACGAGCTAATCTTAAAGATTCTCTTGCTTGATTTAAAGCAGCTTCGGAGGTTTGCACGTTCTCCAAGTTGGATTGTAGCTCTGAATAAGCTCTCTCTACTTCAAAGCGGATTTGATTGCGCTGCTGAGAAAACTGAGTTTCCGCTATTTGGATATCCGCCTTAGCTTGTGCTGCTTGCGCTTTTGATGCACCACCATCGAATAAGTTAAGGTTTGCTCTTAATGCTACGCTGTAACCGTCAGTTAGTCCCACCGAATCGTTAAACCGATCTAGCAAATCGTAGCTAGCAACAAGACTGACTTGAGGGCCGAGTTGTGCAAGTGCTTGTCTTCGCTGTTGTTCGTTGATATTGCGCTGTGCTAACTGCTGCTGCAATTCAGGACGGTTTTGATAAGCCAAAACGATACTGTTTTCTAAGGTTTGATTCCACAAACCAGATAATCTTACCGGATCTGCGGCTGTAACAGTCGCTGACTGTGCCAAATTTAGCCGTGTGACTAACTGACGACGAGCAATTCGCTGTTGCGATCGCGCATTAGTTAAGGTTTGCTGAGCATTTGCTAAGTTCACTTGAGTTCGCAAGGAGTCAAATCGCGTACCAACACCAGCTTCTTCCAAGGCTCGTGCATCTCGTAAACTCGCTTCAGCATTGACTACAGCAGCTTGAGAAATCCGTACTTGTTCGTCTGATTGCTGCAAGTTGTAATACTCGGTAGATACATTCAGGCGAATTTCTTCAGATAAACGTTCAACGTCTAATTCTTGCAAACGTAACTGTTCTTCAGCTTGTCGGATACGAGCTGATCTGGCTCCGGAAGTATATATATCGTAATTCAGTTGCGCCCCACCACTAAAAGCAGTGCTAGGTTCATCTGTACCAGGTTGAGGTGTTATGCCAATATTTTCTTGAGCTTCGTTACTAAGTTGACCAGTTGCAGACTGCTGACGAGCAACTTGAGCGTTTAAACCCACGGTAGGCAATAAAGCGGCTTGGGCTACCTTCAGACCGGATTGCGCTCGTTCTAGCTGCAATAAGGCTACCTGTAGCTCTTGATTATTGCGTCTTGCTAACTCCAATGCTTGCTGCAAAGTAATGGGTTGAGTTTGCTCAACTCTAACTTCTTCGGGCTTGGTGGGATATTGCAGCGGATTAGCGCTGGGGTCAAGACTGTTAGGAATTGGAGTCTGACCTCGCAAAGGTGGTCTTATTGGCTGTACGGGAGCAGGAGAAAGTGGCTGAGCTAACTTATTAGGAATAGAATTAATCCGCTGACAAGCCGAATTTGCTGAAGCTGATAAGAGATTTTGTAGCTTTAGTGCATCTTCCTGTGTAGGGCAACTTTCCACCTCTAAAAGTTTTGCGGCTTCAGGCGCTTTAGAAATTTGCTGTAATTTTTGAAATATTTTATCGTCGGGATTTTTCTTGATTACTGCTGGGGCAATTTTTGTTGTTTGAGTTAAATCAACATTTCCAGAAGAAACGTTTTGCAAAGAAGGTTTTTTCAGCGCTTGTATCAAACTTCTATGGGAAGCTGTTTTCAAGCCATTTTTTGCAGTTTTTTTCAGAGGCTGATTTTGGCCGTTCGTTTTAATTAATGCTCCAGTTTTACCAGCCACCCTTACCTCTGAGTTGCTAAAAATAACTGGTTTTAAATTACCTTTGGCAATTCTTAAAGGAGTAAACTGTGCCGGATACTTATTGTCAATTGTATTATTGACAATCAAAATAGTATTAGGGGACACATCGTTACTTTTACTAGTAGCAAAAATACTCTTGTAAATACCCAAATGTGAATTATCAACAGTCACAGTCCCAGCCCAAGTCGGCTGAGTCGTAAGCACTGCTACTGTCACACCGGGCAAGAAACTATTTAATATTTGCTGTGCTTTCACCGCATTTCCTCACACTACAAACCAAGCAGCAGAAACTGTTTTCTCACCACAGACTATACCATTAGAGAACCTTGAAGATGTCAACTGAACTGTTATTATTCAGGTGCTTGATTATCTTCAAAACCCTTGACTATGCGAGATAGTTCTGCCTTTTCATCGATACTAACGCGGGTAGGCACGCCGCTGATAATTCTTTCGTAATCTTGGAATGAATTTTTGATTTGAGGTCCTTCACGAGTGATGGTGTATTCGCGAATACCCTTGTCGTGCCAAGAACCGCGCATTTTAAATACGTTGATTGCTCGCGACATTTCTCCACGAATTTCTACATACTGCAATAAGATAATCGTGTCGGTAATCGTGGAAATATGAGAATCGGTAATTGAATTGGAACCCAAAAAATGGGTTGTGGTATTAGTAAAAAAGCCGGTAATTTCTTCTTGTTTGGCGTAACCCGTAACACCAATGACGAATTGCCGAAATGCATTATTAGAAACTCCCCTAGCTAAAGCGCTCAGAGAATCTATGGCAATTCGAGACGGTTTAAATTCAGAAATTTCTGACTTAATAATTTGCAGGTGATCTTCTAAACCAGTTGATTCGGGATAAGCACAAATAATTTTCAGTAATCCTTGACTCTCTAATTCCTCGAAGTCAATTCCCCAAGAAGTCGCGTTCCGTGACAGTTGAGCGCGTGATTCTTCATAGGCAAATAATATCGAGCGTTCCCCGATATGGCAACCTTCTTGTAAAAATTTGCTGACTAACAGCGTTTTACCCGTACCTGTAGCACCTGTAGCCAAAATAATCGAATCTTTGAAAAATCCACCGCCGCACATATTATCAAGGTATTTGACTCCTGAAGATATCCGGACGTTAGAAGAACGTTGAGTTAAACGCATCGCACCCAATGGGAAAATATTTATCCCCTGATTGGTAATTGTGAACGGATATTCCCCTTTCATATGAGTTGTACCGCGTAATTTGAGAATTTCAATAGTGCGTCTACGACGTTCTCCTTCTAATACATTACGAAAAATAATTGCATTGTCCGAAACAAATTCCTCGACTCCAAATGTTGCCACCGGCCCGTATTCTTCTCGTCGTTCGGTTGTCATTAAGGTAGTAACGTTTAAACGTTTTAAACGCGCAACCAACCGAAAAATTTCTCGCCGTACCAATCCTGATGCTTCGTACTGTTGAAATATTGCCGTTACTGAGTCAATAGAAATCCGCTTTGCTTTGTATTTTTTTATTGCGTATTGCAACCGCTCTATTAATCCGGATAAGTCAAAGTTACCGATAACTTCTTGACCTTCTGGATCGGGAGAAGCATCGAGAATAAATAATTGACCGTCCTCGATTAACTGCTGTAAATCCCAACCAAATATATGAGCATTTTTGATAATATCACTAGGAGATTCTTCAAAAGTGACAAATATCCCTGGTTCTTCTAGGTGAGTAATACCGTTATAAAGAAACTGTAGAGAAAATAATGTCTTTCCAGTACCAGATGTTCCACTGACTAAAGTTGTTCTACCTTTAGGCAATCCACCATGAGTAACATCATCAAAGCCCTCTATCAAGGTGTGGATTTTTTCTACACCTTTGTTTAAAGGTTTGTTGCTGTGTAGCGGTTTTTCTTTCTCGCTCATTGTTTGCTAATTACAAATATTAAATTAACTCCATTTTTTGATCAATGGAGTTTCTGTATTAATCCTTATATAGTTTACTCTTCAGAGTCGTTTTCTTGTCCGTTTAATTGTGAATCTAATAAATTTAATCCAATCAACACTCTTTCTTTGTCGGAAAGATCCCCAATTATTTTACGAACTGGTGGCGGTAAAATTTTCGACAATGTTGGTGTGGCTAAAATTTTATCATCTTCTGCCTGTTGAGGATTTTTTTGCACATCAATCACTTTTAAAGCGTAAACTCCTTTAAATTCCTGCTCTAAAATCGCCTGGAGGGTTTTTAATGCCCGTACTGAGTTAGGTGTATTCCCGGATACGTATAGTTTGAGGACGTAGGTTTGACCATCTTGATGGTTCATAGATCAGCTTTGCAAAAATATTTCTCTAGATTAATTACGAGTCTTAAGGGATAAAAATCAAATTTCGATCTGTTTTTTTGCTAATCAGCAAATGATTAACCTTTAGAAGCATTGGAGCGTCTATATAGTTCGCATAAGTGAGCTAACATATCAATTAATGCTAAACGATAATCAAGCAGTAAAGAACTATAGTCGCTTCTTCCTTCCAATTTTAACTGTTTGGAAAATTCATCTACTATCTCCATATGAATTTCAATAATTTTAGGCACGGGAATGTTCGCACAAAACACTGCATTAATAAATTTATCTATCTTCTCTTTTAAATTTATATCATTACTAAAGTATTTGATTAAAATCTGACGGTAATCGGATTTGATTTGTTGTAAAATTTCTTTTTTCTGCTCTGGATTCATTTGCTCAAAAAAGAGCATGATTTCATATTGTGACATCTAAATTACATATTTAATATTTTTCCCTATCTGTTTACGAAAATCGATATTTAGATATTATATCCGCCTATCCTTTAATTTGAAAGTACCAGGGACTGGTTAGTTAAATAAAAATTATGATATTTATTATACTTAATCATCTTGGGAGCATTTCTCCTCTTTTTCAATTTTCATAATGGATTTAGTTTGTTTGACTCCAAAATTATTACTAGATAACAAGCATCACAATTATTTAATAAATTTACCGACAATTCCCATTTCATCAAGTTAAATTACTAAAAACATTCTAATATATTGCATATTTTTTCATCAAAATAATTTACTATTAAGTCTTTTGCCAAAATCCATCTTATGCAAAATCATGCAAAGCCAACACAATAAAAATCTCAAGGAAACTTAGTTTGTATGCCATAAAAAACAGATGCAAAAAACTCCAATTTCAAACCAAAATGCTTTTGTAACCTAGATTTGTTATGATAATTCTATGTTTGAGGTTGAAAGCTTTATGCTTATTTAACAATTCACTCAAACTTATTAGCTAAAATTTGACAAATGTATTTCAATCTAACGAAATGATAAGATACATAAAGAAACCTTAAAAAATGTCGTAAATTAAATCATTATAATTCCTAAAGGTTTTTAGGGAAAGTTTAAGGTAATAATTGTTTTAATAGCTGCTATCGATGCTTGTAGTTTTACTTCAAACAGGAAGCTTCACCAAGCCTCCTTTAGGCATCTGAAAGCAGGCAAGGCACGAACCGCCGCACGGACAGCTCTTAGAAAGGCAAGTAGGTCATCTTGAGGTCAAGCTAGATTGCTTATATTAAGCACGAAGCTCTGGCTAAAAACGACCCTGTGACATTACTCGCTTTCAAGTAGATTCACAATCGCTTGTCAGAGGTACAAGAGGAGCAGTTAGTTAGTGATGCCGGATGCTTCCTTAGGAATAACTCCCGCAAGGCATATGTCAATCCAACATTACCCACTTTACGAGTTCATAACCTTAGTACCCAGTTGTTACGAGACTACTCCTCTGACAAAGGTACTTGGTCTTTTCGAGCAACAGCATTACGACTGCTTAGTGGTAAAAAACGAGCAGCAAATTCCCCTAGGATTGCTTAGCTCGACCAATCTACTAGCGCAAATCGTTTATGAGAAACAGGATAAGTTAGGAAACACGCAAAAATTTGATTGGGAGCAACCAATCTCTTGTTTGGATTCAGGTCTTATTCAACCGATCCAAATCTTAAGCTCTTCTTTAAGTTTAGAGCAATTTGGAACTAAATTACGTTCTCAAAAATCGCCAACCAAATCTCCTAATTGGGTGGTGGTGGATCGTGATGGTAAATTTTTAGGACTTTTGGATAGTTCTCGGCTGTTGCGACACATCGCATTATCCGAGCGGAATGAACCTATGGTGATAGCTACGGGACATCAACAGACGGAATATCAAGATGTGGGTAATGGAATTTCGGTGATTTCCCAAACAAAAAAAGTCCATGTCCATGGCGATAATACTGGAGTGATCAATTATGCGGATGCTAAGCATAAAATTCATCAGCGCAAGCTCAAGGAGAAAAGTCAACTAGCATATAAATATGCGGCACAATTGCTTGAAGGACTTCCCTGGGCTTTGATGCTAGAAACAGATACCCAAGAAGTAGTATCGCAAAATCATCTGTGGTATGAACAATTTGGGGAGTTAAAAGATCCAGAGGGTTTAAAAGAACTTTTAGAAAGGACAATTGAAGGAAAAGCCACACAAACGGATTCTTGTGATGGAAACGAGCCGGATTTATCGGAAAATCACGAACATTCAGCATTAAATCGCTGTTTTGCAGATAGCGAACCGGGTAATTGTGTTTGTATTGTGAAAATGCAAGACGGACAAGAAAGAGTTTGGCGATTTGCAAAAACACCTTTAGATATTAATGATGCGGATATTTTTGATTTAGGTAATGAGGAAATCTCGAATCCGGAATTAATTAATAATTGCGAAAATACGCGATTGTGGCTAGTTTTGGCTACCGATATTACCGAACAGCATCAATTGACTCAAGAGCTTGCTGCTAAAAATGCCGATTTAATTCAACTCAATCGTTTAAAAGATGAGTTTTTGGCTTGTATTAGTCATGAATTGAAAACTCCTTTAACAGCCGTGTTAGGATTATCGCGGTTGCTTTGTGATCAGCAGTTAGGAAAACTCAATGATAGACAAGCAAGGTATGCTCAATTAATTCATCAAAGTGGTCGTCATTTGATGAGCGTGGTTAATGATATTTTAGATTTAACCCGTATGGAAACAGGTCAAATGAGCTTGACTCCGAGCAAAGTGAATATTCGCAACGTTTGCTCCCGCGCTTTGAAGGAAGCAAAAGCAATTCACGCTCAAACAACCAAAGCCACAGCATCGGATTTAGATCAAGAATATCAATTTATTCTCGATATTGAATTGGGATTAGAGGAAATTATTGCCGATGAGTTGCGTTTGCGTCAAATGCTCATACATCTGCTTTCCAACGCTTTTAAGTTTACGGAAGCGGGTGGTGAAATCGGCTTGGAAATAAATTGTTGGGAAGGATGGATTGCTTTTACGGTTTGGGATACAGGGATTGGAATTCCCGATAGTCAACAACATTTAATCTTCCAAAAATTTCAGCAGTTGGAAAATCCCATGACTCGGCAATATGAAGGTACTGGTTTGGGGTTAGTGTTAACGAGGGCTTTAGCTCGGCTTCATGGTGGTGACGTGAGTTTTTTATCACGAGAAAATTCGGGAAGCCAGTTTACATTGCTTCTACCACCATCTCCTCCAAATAAAATGGTTGGAGAAATCGATTTAAGTAATACACAAGAATACTTCCCAAAACCAGATTTTGTGAAAGAAGATGGAGTACTGCGTGGTTCTTCTTCTATGAAAGAATTATCTGTAGAAAATATTTCTAATTCTGTTAAAAGCAATTCCTTAAATAACTTAAATAACTCAAATCACTTAAATGATTTTAAATCGTCAGCGAATCTTGATTCTATTTCTAAACTGCAAACAGTTCCCAATAGTTTGGTGTTGGTTGTAGAAACCGTCGCTCGATATATAGATGATTTTACAAAAAATCTTAGCGCTTTAGGATACCGAGTAGTAATTGCTCGTTCGGGATGCGAAGCATTGGAAAAAGCTCGGAGATTGCAACCCAAAGCTATTTTTATCAATCCTTTGCTACCCTTACTTTCGGGTTGGGATGTATTGACATTAATTAAATCGGATGTTGCAACTCGTGATATTCCCACGATTGTCACAGCTAGTGCGGCAGAAAAAGAACAAGCATTTAGTAAACGTGCCGATTATTTTCTGAGTTTACCAGTACAACATCAAGCATTGGCAGGAATATTAGAAAAGTTATCCGTGACACCATCCGAAGAACCGAAAGATGGGAAAGGGAATAAAGTCGGTGAAGTCGTAACTCCACTGCGGATATTGAGATTAGTTGAACCAGAAATAGAATCATTAAGTTATCATCCATCTTTAGGAAAACATCGAGTCATAGAAGCAGATGACATTGAACAAGCACAACTTTTAGCACGTGTTTGGAATTTTGATGTGATGTTATTAGATGTAGAAATGCCCTTTGCTCAAACTTATTTAAAGCAAATTAGTCAAAGTAAGATATTAGCCGCTTTACCTTTAGTAACTCGCAGCGTCGAAACTACACAAGCAGCATCACAAATCAGTCAACTATCGGTATTTCCTTGTTTAACACAATTAGGCAAAGATCAAAAAATTGACCGAGAAAAAGCACATACTTTATTATCAGTTTTGCAAATCGCTGCTGGTGTATGTTGTCCTCCAAATATTTTAGTTGTTGACTTAACAATCCTACCGGATTTACCAGGAGTAGCAATCAATTGCGAAACCAAGAAAAGCAATAAATATGACTGCAAAACAGTAAATTTACCTTGTAATGCCAAACTCCCTTGTTCCTTAAATAACCAACAAACCCAAACAAACTCTCGTCCCACAGAATGGTTTCAAGCTTTGGTTCAGTACCTGCAAACAGCGGGTTTCAAAGCCGCAATGTGTAACACTTGGCAAGAAATGTTACAACAGCTACGTCACGAAAGTGTTGATTTGTTATTAATTTGTTTGGGAGAATCCACGATAGAATTAAATGTTGAATCGATCCTATTGGCGTTAGCGCAGATGGCTTCCGATTTACCACCATTATTATTACTTGATCGGCGATTAAATTCTCATCCCACAGAATTGGAAAATTTAGAAACTTCAGAAACCATCGCCACTCAAGTTTTACCTCGTTCAATTTCTATGGAAAATTTGTTAAATAAAATTAATCAAGCTTTGTCAATTAGCTAGACAGGTAGTGGGAGCGTCTCGCTCCCTGGTGAAAATAAACCAGCCTCTGCCTCCCTGGTAACAACAACTAGCAAGGTTAATTGTTTATTGTTGATTGATTTCTACTCGAATCAAATGATAAGCCGTTTTCTCGGCTAAAGTTTGATATTGGGTTGGTTTTAAACCAATTTCAGGAATTTTTTTCGGTTGTACAATCATCAATACTGAGTTGAACTTAGCTTGATTTTGAATGTAATTTGCTGCTTCTTGATTGCTTGGAATATAATTGATTCTCCGTTGAGCATAGAAAGCGACACTAGGTTTTTTAAAACCAACCTGGATTAATTCTTCCCCTGATTTTTGTACTTGTACCGCTAATTGAGATAATTCTTTTAAAGGTAGTTGACGGCTTTGATCGTACACAAATAAAGTTGGAGTTAGAACAAATATCATGAATACTGTAAACGCCAACAAATTTATCACTATTAAATGTAAATAACGACGACGTATTAATAAAATCGCTATTATTACAGCCGCAGCTAACCAAATTATCCCTGCTAAAACTGGTAAATTAGATTTTTGCAGCATTTGAGGAAAATTCGGTGCTGCTGGATCATAACCGATTAAACTGCTAACGCGCAAAAGCGTAAATCCTAACGCTGACGTAAAAATTACGTTTAACCACCCGCTTGCTTGCATTAAAGGTGAGGAAAGTAAGACAGGAGATAACGACGAAGAGCTATGAGGAGAACTTGTTTTTACTGGTTGCTTATCCGTATCTACAATCAAATTGCTCCATAACAACGCTATCAAAATACCAGCAGCTGGCATTAAAGGTAGTACATAGCTGGGAAGCTTAGTAACAGCAATCGTAAAAAAACTGAAAACACCCATAAACCAACAACAAGCAAATAAACCAAGCTGTTGAGAACGTTCCGTAGCCATCCATGATTTACGCTCCCACAACTTTAACCTGGCGATCGCCATAGGTAAATAAACTGAGTAAGGAGCAAAACCAACCGTTACAACTATAAAATAAAAATACCACGGAGCCGAATGTCCGTTAACAACTTCTGTAAACCGTTCAACATTATGTAACCCAAAAAGGAATCAATAAAATTCCAACCATTGCGCCAAGTTACTAATATATACCAAGGCAATGACACGGCACAGATAACGAGCATACCTCTAATTAAGCGGATTTCCCGTACAATTTGCCAAAAATTCCCTAAATAAACCAAAAATATTAAAATAATCAAACCCGGTAAAACAATACCCACCGGACCCTTAGTTAAAATAGCTAAGCCAATTAATACATAAAATGTAAAATACCACCGTGCTTTTACTGAAGATGTCGGAGTTTGGGCATATCCCAAAAAGAAACATAACAAACCCGAAGCCATACATCCGGTAAGCAGCATATCCGAAACACCCACCCTAGCCCAAGCAATCATTTCCGGATTCAAAGCGATGACAGTAGCACCCAAACCAGCAGTTAACCAACGTCGAGAACCACGGTAAACCCCCTCTAAATCGTCAGTTTGAGCTTGATACCAATACAAAGTATAAAATACTAAAGCAATCATTGCCAAAGCAGCGATCGCTGAAGGTAAACGCACCGCCCATTCATTAACCCCAAAAATCATGTAAGCTATTGCTTGACACCAATAAATCAAAGCGGGTTTATCGAAACGAGTCTCCCCGTTAAAATAAGGCGTAATCCAATCACCTGTGACATACATTTGGCGAGAAGCCTCCGCAAACAGCGGCTCAGTCTCATCAATCAAGCTAATGCTTCCCAAATGCCAAAAAAAAGCTATTCCCGTAACTAATATCAGCCATAAAATCGACAACATCACAGCCAAAACCGGACGCTTTTCTATATTCTTCCACAAATGGTTTGAAACACTTTGAGTCATTAGTTTATAATCAGTGGGACACTAGTTATTAGTCATTATTAATCACTTGTTAGTCAATATTCAAAGACAACAATACTATTCCAGATTAAAATGACTATGACAATTATGCCCGGTTCCTTATGAAGATGGCTAATGGGTAATTGGTAATGGGTAATGGGGAATGGGTAATGGTAATGGGGGATTGGTGATTAATATTATGTATATAGCGAGCTTTCCGGTTGGCGCTATGTCCTATCGGATAGGCTTCAAAGCGATTGTTCACCCGGAAGGTGAGGTTAACACGCTCCTAACCACTATCAAATATCCATTATCAACTAACTACTATCCACTAACTCCTAAATGCAAAACACTCGCTTAAACTCTTTATTCGATTTGATTGTCAGAAACATCGCGCAATGGTTTCTCAATCCTTGGCGGAGAATATCGCTACTGATAATCAGTTTTTTGTTTGGTTTTCTTATGGGAACAGTAACCTCGACTACAACAGGACAAAGAGCCGAGTTGGATATTGTTGTAGCTGGATTTTTAGTATTTTTAACCGAAGTTAGCAGCCGGATAGTCTATAGAAGACCTCCAAAACAACAGCGAGTGTTGTGGGTAGAATCACTTAATTATTTTAAAGTAGGTTTTATTTATAACTTGTTTGTTGAAGCCTTTAAACTTGGTTCGTAAACAATGGACATCTAAAGATTCAAGATTGAGATTTGGATTACTAATTAATTGGATTACTAATTATATTGTGCTTGCTTTCCAAAAAACATAAACCGCTAAAATAGCAAGTCCAACACGAAATGTTAAACTGACAACTTTATCTGGTAATCGAGGTAAAAAACGAGTACTTAGTTGCGCTCCTACAAGTCCACCAAATCCTAAAATTAAACCTGGAACAACTAATATATTACCTTCAAAAGCGTGTCTAGTAGCAGCAGAAATAGAACTGAGGACGATTACTCCTAAACTCGTTTGAATTGCAACTTTTATAGTTTCTCCTAGTAAAAGAATTTGTAAAGGTACCATGATTACACCACCACCCACACCGAATATACCTGCTAGTATTCCGGCTGCTCCTCCGGTGATAATTCTCGAAATAATAGAACTAATTTTTGATTGTTGATTTTGTTCGGCTTCTTGTTGTTTTTTAGATAAGTTCTTGCGTAAATCGACTAAATAAATAGTAAATAAAAGTAAAATTCCAAAAGAAACTAATTGATTTTTTGCGGGAATAAATTTTGTGAATCCAGCACTCAAATAAGCTGTAACTATGGCTGGAATTCCGAGTAAAATCACCCTTTGAATATTTATATAGCCCATGCGCCAATTCTGAATAGTTCCAGAAGTCGCTGTAATAACAATTGCTAAACTACTAGTAGCAACAGCTTGTAATGGTGTATATCCAAACGCCAATTGTAAAGGTACCAAAATAGTACCACCACCAATACCTAACAATCCAGCGAGAATACCTGAAGCTAATCCACTAATTACTAAAATAAACCAATTTTCCATTTTTTTTTGACAGTTGACAGTTGACAGTTACTGATTTTAGAGAGTAAGGAGTAAAACTAGTAGGGATTTATCGCTGAAATTTGATGATTGTTTGTTAATTTTATCCTATTAAATTTAAAAAAAAATTAAAAAAATTAAAACATTTTCATTTATTAAACTTGCTGTAAGTTATCGGTAAGAAGAGCAATCATATCATCTACTAATTGCAGGTTAATGAAGCTGCAAGATTATTCAAAATTTCCATTGCTTGTTCGTGAGCAGCAAGTTCTCTGTTTTCTAGCATGATTGGTAGATTTACATCTTGCACCATAAAAACCTATTGTTAAAATAATTACTAATTGTTTGACTTAGTTCTTACCAGTCTGATAGCAGAAGTCGATAAAAATGGACTAGAAAGATTACATTTTTATACTAATAATATTTTTATTCATATTTTTGATTATGTAGTTAATTATGCGGTTCTGTTCAAGATATCAGTAGATGGGGTTCGGGGGAGAACTGTCAACTAACTCCTAACTCTTGAATTTTTTCTGGGGTTAATTGTTGAACGTTACTTAAAACTATTTTTGCTCCGGCTTTTTTAAGCGACTCGGTGTAATCATCTCGCTTTTGCGCTGTTTGCTGTACATGAGGGGGTAATACTCCTACAGCAATCCAAGTACGGTTTGGCTGAATATTTTGCGCTTTCTCTACGGTGTACATATCAGCTACCGTATCTCCAACGTAAATTATTGGTGGTGAATTATTAATATTAATAATATTAGTATTATCAATACCATATTGAAGTAATTCTAATGTTGAAAATAGTCCTGTGGGGTCTGGTTTACCTGGTGCGTCTTCCATGGCAATTAATACGGGAGATTGTAAGCCCAGACGTTGTTGCAAAACATAGGTCGCTGAAGCACGAGTAGCACCGCTAAAAAATCCCCAACGAATCCGGGCTTCGGTAAGTTGATTTAAGTAGCTAGGTTGTAATAATAACGGTTCGTCACGAATATATCCTGTCAAATTATTAGAATCATCACCCCGGTAACGCGATTGAAAAAAAGCAACAATCGATTCGTAATCCAGATTTACTTGCTCGCGGGATTGTCCTTGAGTTTCAAAGTAACGATAAATTAACTCTTGAGAACCTTCCCAATCATTATTCCATACACCTTCAGATTTAAGACGGTCAATATCATCTGCTGTGGGACGATAGGCTTGTGCGGTAAAATGCTCTACAGTATCTGCTAACGCTCGTCGATAAGAACCCGACACATCACGCACTACACCATCAATATCAAACACAACAATAGCAGGAATAGAAGTTTGTTGATTCACGGTTATCAGTTATCAGTTATCAGTTATCAGTTAACAATAATCTGCGACCACTTACCAGTTAAACAATAAGCAATATTTCTAATTATTAACTCCTAACTCAAAACTCCTAACTCCTAACTCAAAACTCCTAACTCCTAACTCCTAACTCCTAACTCCTAACTCCTAACTCAAAACTCCTAACTCCTAACTCCTAACTCAATAGATTTCCCAAAGGTAATTGCTCAGGTGGTGAGGTAATAAGTTAAAATAGGCGATTGCTGCTGTTATTCATGGTTACTTAAATATATGGAAAATCCAACTCCAACTCCAACTCAAGAACAGTTATCCAAGTTTATCTTGAAGATTCTCTGGTTAGATGATAACGTCGCTCTAGCAGTCGATCAGGTGGTAGGTAAAGGTTTTAGCCCTTTGACAAAGTACTTCTTTTGGCCTCGGACTGATGCGTGGGAGGAGCTAAAAAATGAGTTAGAATCGAAACACTGGATTGCTGAAGTAGAGCGAGTAGAGGTACTCAATAAAGCAACAGAAGTGATTAATTATTGGCAAGAAGAAGGCAGAAAACGACCGATGTCAGAAGCTCAAGGGAAATTTCCTGAAGTTATCTTTACAGGTAGTAATTAAGTCTCTAAGTTTGGGGGATATATCTGTCCCTCAATTCAAGTTTCTACAAGCTATGAAACACTAATCCGTTAATATAACCATAGCCTTCACTTCCGTAATTTTAACTATTATCTAATCTCTTACTCGTAAAAATTAAAACTCCCCCAAGCAGATGCAAAGGAGGAGTTCTTAAGGTAAATATCAATATATAGCGGTTTTCACTTGGGTGGAATACAAATTTACTCACCCCGCCCTCTGGGCACCCCTCTCCTTGTTAAGGAGAGGGGAAGGGGGTGAGGTTTTAGTGTATTAGACTCAACTAAAATTTGCTAAAATCTAGATATTTACACCATACCACCAGCAGCTTGAAAACGAGCGCGGGCGCGTTTGTAGGTTTGAGTAGCCTGGATTTGGGCTTGTCTGTCCCCTTGTGGAACTTGGTTCAGACGAGTTTGGGCTTCATTAAAAGCACTACGGGCTTGCTCAAGGTCAATTGCATCACCCTTTTCGGCACCGTTAACTAGAATTGTGACTTCATCTTCTTCCACTTCTGCAAAGCCACCCAAAAGGGCGATCGCGACCCAATCTTGATTTTTCTCGGGACGTACTCGCATTACACCTGTATCCAAAGCACTCAATAATGGTGCGTGTCCGCTAAGGATACCAAGTTGTCCGGTGGTGCTGGGTAAAACGACTTCTTCAGCCGTTGAATCCCAAACTGTTTTATCTGGGGAGATTACACGAACGGTTAATGTCATTTCAATTTGAGATTTTGGATTTGAGATTTTGGATTATGTTCTTGTGAAAAAGACACAAAATCATTGTTGATGGTTGATAGTTGATGATTGATAGTTGATAGTTGAGGGTTGTTGGTTGATATTTGACTACTAACCACTAACCACTAACCACTAACTACTAACTACTAACTACTAACCACCAACCACTAACCACTAACTACTAACCACTAACTATTATTTAACCCTTCATTTTTTCTGCTTTTGCTCTGGCTTCGTCGATGCTACCAACCATGTAGAAAGCTTGTTCTGGTAATTCATCGAGTTCACCAGAAAGAATCATGTTAAAGCCTTTGATGGTGTCATCAAGCTTGACGTATTTGCCAGGTGCGCCAGTGAATACTTCTGCAACGAAGAATGGCTGAGATAAGAAACGCTCTACTTTACGAGCGCGAGCAACTGTGAGACGATCATCTTCGGATAATTCATCCAAACCAAGAATGGCGATGATGTCCTGAAGTTCTTTGTAACGTTGCAGTGTCGATTGTACTGCACGAGCTGTTTGATAATGTTCTTCACCAACGATGTTGGGTTGTAACATTGTAGAAGTAGAACCTAATGGATCTACAGCAGGGTAAATACCTTTTGCTGCCAAACCACGAGATAATACTGTGGTTCCATCCAAGTGAGCAAAGGTAGTTGCTGGTGCAGGATCGGTTAAGTCATCCGCAGGTACGTATACGGCTTGAATGGAGGTAATAGAACCTTCGTTGGTGGAAGTGATTCGTTCTTGCAACGCACCTACGTCAGTACCTAATGTCGGCTGATATCCCACAGCGGAGGGCATTCTTCCTAAAAGTGCCGATACTTCGGAACCTGCTTGTACAAAGCGGAAAATATTATCAATAAATAACAATACGTCCTGTTTGTTGACATCGCGGAAATATTCTGCCATTGTCAATGCAGACAAACCAACCCGCATTCTAGCTCCGGGTGGTTCGTTCATTTGACCGTATACAAGGGCAATTTTTGATTCATTTAAGTTATCAGGGTTGATAACTTTAGATTCAATCATTTCGTTATAGAGGTCATTACCTTCGCGGGTACGTTCCCCTACTCCACCAAATACTGACACACCACCGTGTTCAGTTGCGATGTTGTTGATCAACTCCATCATAATCACGGTTTTACCTACACCTGCACCGCCGAACAGACCGATTTTGCCACCGCGTCGGTAGGGAGTTAGCAAGTCAACAACCTTGATTCCGGTTTCAAACACGGAAGGTTTGGTTTCTAATTCCGTAAGTTTGGGAGCATCGCGGTGAATCGGAGAACGTTCATCCGTACCTACGGGGCCTCTGTTATCTACAGTTTCACCGAGGACGTTGAAAATTCTACCTAATGTAGCTTTTCCTACAGGTACACTGATAGGAGCGCCAGTATCTATTGCTTCCATTCCTCGTACCAAACCATCGGTAGAAGTCATGGAAACAGCCCGCACCTGATTGTCGCCCAGCAACTGCTGCACTTCGCAGGTAAGAGATATTTGTTGTCCTGCTTCGTTAGTGCCTTTAATGTTCAAAGCGTTGTAGATTGCGGGCATTTTTCCGTTAGGAAATTTTACGTCTACAACTGGACCGATAACTTGAGTAATGTAACCAGTTTTTGTTTTTTCTGCGGTGGTGACCATGCTGAGCCTAAATTACGAAGCTATATTTTTACTCTTTACAGACGTAGAGACTTTAAGATTAACTCATGTCATCTTCAAGATTAGCACCGAACGACACGATTAAGTTATCAGTTATCAGTTATCAGTTCCTGCTCACTACATATCCTAGCGGACACCCGCTCGCTAAAACTCCCAACTCCTCACTCCTCACTCCTAACTGTCAACTGTCAACTGTCAACTAACTCCTAAAGAAAATAGCCCTCTTTACTATATTGCAAAGAGAGCATACGCCATGCCATTTCACTTACTATTTAATTCACGTCTTGGAGATGGGATTTCGTAAATTAAAGTCATTGATAATTAATTTTGTATTTTAGCTAACATTAATTTATATCCTTTATGGATAATTTCAAACATTCTTTTTAAATTTATCTTGTTGTGAAGAGTTTCATCCAAAAGATATAGAAGTTATGTATCTGAAGGGGGATGTAATTTGCTATATGACTTTGTGAATAAGTCTTAATTAATTAAAAAAAAATGAAATTGATGAGAACTTTCTCATGAAAGTTTCATACATAGTTCATACGTAGAAGTGATTATATAAATGCACGGAGATAGTAATTAAGTCTTTCTGCGTTGGTTATTAGGGTTGCTGTTGGAGATTTTTGGCTGTTTAACACAGCATATATCAAGTTAGTTATTCATACTTGCATCGCACAGTTAAGGCACCAAATCCAAAATTAATTTTAGGTATAGAAATTATGAGATTAATGGTATATTCTCACGATGCATTTGGTTTGGGGAACATTCGCAGAATGTTAGCAATTTGTGAACATTTACTTGATGAGATTCCCCAACTCTCAATTTTATTGTTGTCTGGTTCTCCAATGCTTCAAGGATTTCGTTTACCAAAACGACTAGATTATATTAAATTGCCTTGTTTGAATCGGGGAAATACGGGTGAAGTTGCAGTAAAATTTTTGGGAATGGGTATAGATGAAACTGTAAAATTACGGTCGCATTTAATTTTATCCGCAGCAGTCAATTTTAAGCCAGATGTGTTTTTAGTAGATAAAAAACCATTAGGAATCAAGAATGAGTTAAAGAAGACTGTTAGTTATTTACATAAACAGTTACCAAAAACTAAACTGGTTTTACTGCTAAGAGATATTTTAGATGCACCAGAAAAAACTGTTACTGAGTGGGAAAAAAATCAATACTATCAAACTATTGATAAATTTTACCAACTTCTGTTAGTGGTAGGTTTGGAAGAGGTATTTGATTTTTGTCGAGAGTATAAACTTCCAGCAACAATAGTTGAAAAAGTGCGTTTTTGCGGTTATATTCGTCGTCCTCAAGGATGTAAAACAAGTAAAATTATTCGTCAAGAATTACAGTTAAAACCTCAAGAAAAATTAGTGTTAGTTACTCCTGGTGGTGGAGAAGATGGTTATCAATTAGTTAATACATATCTTCAAGGACAAGAGTTATTAAAAAATCATCAGGATTGTATCCAAAGTTTAATATTTTGTGGTCCGGAAATGCCCAAAGCACAAAAAGAAGAACTATATAAATTTGCAGCTAAATATCCTCAAGTAAAAATGAGAGAGTTTACCGATGACTTGATGAGTTATGTTTCAGCAGCGGATGTAGTGGTATCGATGGGAGGTTACAACACTATTTGTGAAATTCTTTCCGCAGCAAAACCGGCGATAATTGTACCTCGAATTAATCCTTCTCAAGAACAATTAATCCGCTCGGAAAGAATGAATTATTTAGGCTTATTAAGAAGCGTAAATCCTGAATTACTTACATCAAGAACTTTGATGACACAGTTATTAAAAGTATTGGATAATCCCCAGAAACCCAAGCATATTGATTTAGAAGGTTTACCTAGAATTGCTCGTCAAATTAGGAATTTGTTAGCTGATAAAATTACTGCAAGTCATCCGGAATTTTTTTCTTGTAAATTCCAGAGACTTTCATCAATTAGTGCCTAGTTAGATGTAATTTTATCTTCTATTTTAACAGTTAGCACTTAATAATTGATAACTGTTAGCTGGTTTAAATTTTCTATTTATTTCAAGGAATCAATTCAGATGAAGAAACTCTTATTTTATTGTCAGCATATTTTAGGTATGGGACATTTAGTCCGCAGTACGGAAATTGTTCGCGGTTTGATGCAAGATTTCCAAATCTGTTTTATTAACGGTGGACAAGTAATTAAAGAATTTGAATTTCCATCAGCAATTGAGGTAGTCAATTTACCAGCGATTAAAACTGATGCGGAATTTAAACAGTTACAAGTTGTCGATACTTCTTGTCTTTGGTTGAAGTTCAAGAATTTAGAAAAAATCAACTTTTAGAAATTGCTGATGAATTTCAACCAGATGTATTGATGATTGAATTGTTTCCATTTGGAAGAGGAAAGTTTTCTTTTGAATTAATTCCTTTGTTAGAAAAATTGCAAGCTAGCGAGAAGCCAGTTAAAATAGTTTCTAGTTTACGGGATATTGTTGTTACAAAAACGAATCAAGAAAAATACGAAGAAAAAGTTTGTCGATTGATGAATCAATATTTTGATATGTTATTGATTCATGGAGACCAAAATTTTGTACCTTTAGATGAAAGTTTTCAGCGGATAAATGATATTCAGTGCGAAACTAAATATACTGGTTATGTTGTTCAAAAGCCTCAATTAAATCCGGAATTAACCCAAGAAGATCAAGATATAATTGATTCAGAAAGGCCATTAATTTTAGTTAGCATTGGTGGTGGAAGATTTGGTCACGAATTGATTGATTGTATAATTGCAAGTGCGGAAATTTTTGAAGAACAAATACCACATCAAATTCAAATTTTTACTGGTCCATTTGCACCGGAAGAAAAAATACAACAATGGCAAAGTTTGACTGAAAATAAAAGTAATATCAGGGTGAATCGCTACACTCGTAACTTATTAAGTTATATGCAAAAAGCTGACCTTTCAATAAGTATGTCAGGCTATAACACTACTTTGAATGTGATGACTACAGGTGTGAGAGCAATGATTTTAGCATTTAAAGGTAATGATGACCAAGAGCAAAGAATTAGAGCTAGTAAATTGCATGATTTAGGCATTGTAAAAATGCTTGATGAGTCAGATTTACAACCGGAAATTTTTTCTGCAAAAGTGATTGATTATCTAGCAAAAGAACCGAACACAATCAAGTTTGATGCTAATGGTGTAGAGAATACTGCAGCATTAGTAAAAAATCTAGTTTTTAAGCAGAAAGTTGCTTAATTCTATTAATTAAATCAATTCAATCAACTACATTAATTAATTCAAAAAATCATGAATAAAACTAGAATTTGCATCACAACAATCGAATATCCACCTGATATTGGTGGTGTTGGTGAATCGGTACATCGGATTGCTAAAATGCTCACCAACAGCGGTTATGAAGTCCATATTGCTGTTTTTCGTTCCAGTCACAGAAGTGTTACCGATCAACCTTACAGACGTGCAGGTTATCAAACAACTGTACAAGATAACATTTTTGTACACCGTATTCAGTCATCAATTAGTTCGGATATCACAGAATTAAGTGGCTATTTAAGTGATATTTATTTTCAACTTAAACTGTTGCATGAAAAATATAAATATAATCTGTTCCATGCTTTTTTCTTAATTGAAACAGGTTATGTTACTACAATTTTGGCTAAGGAAAATGATGTCCCAGTAATTAATAGTGTGCGGGGTGCTGACTTACACAAACATATTTTTAGCCCAAAAAATCATGGTCCTGTTTCATGGGTTTTAGATAATTCTGATTGGACTACTTATGTGAGTCGTACTTTACGTAACAGAGCGAATTTAATTTCTCCTCATAGCAAAATTAAATCTTGTGCTTTTTGGAATTCTATTGCACCAATTAATTTTGAAGAGTTACCAAAACCAGAATTTTTTAATAATGAATCATCCGGTTTAGTAATTGGTACAACAGGCAGATTTAGAGGTAAAAAAGGCATAGAATATCTTTTAGATGCTTGTAGTAAATTAGGTAAAGAAATAGATTTTACTCTATTACTAATTGGTGACTTTATCGAAAAAGAAAAAGGTTATTGGCAACAAGAATTAAAGAATACTGATTTGGGTTCTCGCTTGCAAATAACTGGGATGAAGACTCGTGAAGAAGCTTTAGCTTATTTACCTTATTTAGATATTTTCGCTATACCTTCTTTGACGGATGGTTGTCCGAATGCATTATTAGAAGCGATGTTAGCAGGTTGTACAATTGTTGGTAGTAATGCTGATGCAATTGGGGAAATTGTTGAAGATGGTGTAAATGGATTATTAGTTAATCCCGCGAATGTAGCAGAATTAGCCGCAGCATTAAAATATTTAGCAGATAAACCCGAATTACGAAAACAAATGGGTGCAGCAGCAAAAATTAAAGTGGAAACAGAACTTGCACCGGAAGTTGAATTAAATAATTGGTTGAGTATTTATCAAGGATTATTAGATAGTTCTGATAACGTGGTAATTCCTCTTTTGAAAGTTGTTTGATTTAACTTTTTGAGGTTTGTCAATATTTGGCGCTTCAAACCGCAGCTACACAAGCAAAACCCGTCTACACGGGTTATGAAATCCCCAAATAAAGTTAATAATTTGGAGTCATAAAAAATGAAACCACAAATCACAATCGTTGTATCCCCTCGCGAACGTTTTAGTTTTACTCGTGAATCTTTAGAAAGTATTTACGAACATACTACAATTCCTTTTGAACTGATTTATGTAGATGGTAATTCTCCTCATGAAATTAAACAATATCTGCAAGAAAAATCCCAAGAAAAAGGATTTAAGTTAATACGTACAGAACATTATTTAGCTCCTAATCAAGCTCGTAATTTAGCAATTCCTCATGTTGACACTGAATACTTATTATTTGTTGATAATGATGTGTTGGTTAGTCAAGGTTGGTTAAATTCCTTGTTAAAATGTGCCGAAGAAACTGAAGCTACTGTAGTTTGTCCCCTAACTTGCATTGGTAAAAATATTGGTGAGAAGATTCATTTAGCTGGTGGTGAAGCTCGTATCATCGAACAACCAAATAAAAATGGCAAACTCAAGCGTAAAGTTCATGAAATTCATTACTTTGTCAATCGTAATGTTGCAGATGTCAAAGAAGAATTACATCGTAAAAAATGTGAATTTGCTGAATTTCACTGTATGTTAGTTCGCACCCAAATATTTGATAAAATTGGGTTGTTAGATGAAGGTTTTCTCAGCACCCGCGAACATATTGATTTTTGTATGACTGTGAATAATCAGGGTGGAAGTATTTATTGTGAACCGACTTCTGTTGTTACTTATGTACCAGATTTGAAGTGGGAAATCCCAGAATTATCATTTTTTATGTTGCGTTGGAGTGATGCTTGGGAAATAGCAAGTTTAGAATATTTTGCGGAAAAATGGAACTTACCTACCAAAGATAAATACTTTAAGAAACGTTATAGTCGCATGGGTTATCGTCGTCATCAAGGTTTTTTAAAACCCTTTCTACGTTTCTTGACTTTTGGTTGGAATCCTCAGTGGTTACAAAAATGGGCAATTGATATTGAACATAAAATCAATCAAATGATTACAGCTAATTACGAAAAAAATCTTCCTCAAAAACAACAACTGTCGCAAATAGTAAGTACCGAAAAATCAAAAGAATTAGTAACGATGACAAGGGAGTAGGAATTAGGGAGTAGGTGGTTAGTATTTCATTACATAGTAATCTTGATTTCCACCTACTTAACTAACGAAGTTTATAATTATCTGTCTATCTCTCTTCTTCTTTTCTTATCTCAGCGTTCTCAGCGTCTCTGCGGTTTTTTTTATCAGTAATTTTCTGGCGAAAAACGAGTGATTTAAATCAGGGCAAATCTTCCGGTTTTTGAATCTTTAAACTGACAAATAAACAAGGAAAACAAATAAAACATGGTTAGCCAAGATTCTCAAAAAAGCAAACTCAAAAAACCCCAGAATATCAAAACAGCTTTACCTGGAATAGGTCAGATTTTACGACGATTTGCACCTCAAATAAAGAAAGAAAAAAACTTACTAATTATGTCCTTTTTAGGACTAATGGCTGAAATTGGATTACACTTACTTGAACCTTGGCCCTTAAAATTAATTTTTGATTATATCCTAGTTCCAGATTTTCAAGCCAAAATATCAGAACTACCTTTACTATCAGGATTTACACCAGTTACCTTAGTCACAATTTTTTCACTTGCTCTAATCGCCATTGTCGGTTTACGTGCTTGTGCAGCTTATTTTAGTGTGTATGGAATGGCACTTGCTGCTAGTAACGTATTAACAGAAGTTCGCACCGAACTTTACATCCATATTCAAAGCCTTTCCCTTTCCTTTCACAATAAAGCCAAAACTGGCGACTTGATTACCCGTATAACTTCTGATATCGACAAAATCCGGGAAGTTACGGTGATGGCTTTACTTCCTTTACTTGCTAATTCCCTGACAATCATCGGTATGATTGCGATCATGTTTTGGTTGCATTGGGAATTAGCAGTTATTGCGGTTATTTTATTTCCTTTATTTATTTACTCTACTTACATTTTCACCCAACGTATTCGGGGTGTAGTCAAATCTCATCGCAAACGTGAAGGAAATCTTGCTGCTGCTGCTGCGGAATCCCTCAGCGCCATTAAGGTGGTACAAGCACTTTCTTTAGAGGAAATGCTAGAAGAATCCTTCGCTGACGAAAACCGTAGAAGTTTACAAGCTACCGTCAAAATCCGCAAACTCTCTGCTGGTTTGGAAAGATTAGTAGAACTTTTAGTCGGCTTTGCTACCGCTTTAGTTTTATGGCGGGGTGTATATTTAGTTTTAGAAAATCACATTACCCCTGGAGATTTACTGATATTTGTTAACTACTTCCGCATCGCTTTTAAACCAATGCGTGTTTTAGCAAAATATGTGGGACAAATTACTAAAGCTACTGCTTCTGGAGAACGTATATTAGATATTTTGGACAGAGTTCCCGCTATCCAGGATACCCGTTTTGCAATTGAGACACCACCATTAAGAGGATGTATAGAATTTCATAATGTAAGTTTTGGCTACGAACCAGAAAGTCCTATCCTCAAAAACATCAATTTTAAAGTTCTACCCGGTCAACGTGTCGCTTTGGTAGGTGCTTCCGGCGGTGGAAAATCAACTATGACAAATTTATTACTCCGTCTTTACGACCCCACGACTGGAGAAATATACGTAGATGGTCATAGTTTAAGAGAATATAAATTACAATCCTATCGCCGCCAGGTTAGTGTGGTTTTACAAGATAGCGTTTTATTCGCCGCAAGTATTAGAGAGAACATTACATACGGTGATTTAGCAGCCACTGATCGAGATATCGAACGAGCTGCGCGTTTAGCAAATGCCCACAACTTTATCATGGAATTACCTGAAGGTTATGATACCGTACTGGGAGAAAGGGGATGTACACTTTCCGGTGGACAAAGACAAAGAATTGCGATTGCTCGTGCTGCGGTACGTAATGCACCTATAGTAATTTTAGATGAACCGACTACTGGTTTAGATCAAGAAAGTGAATATTTAGTTAATGAAGCTTTGGATAGATTAACTCAAGAAAAAACAACTATTACGATTTCTCATAATCTTAAAGCGATTCAAGATGTAGATGTAATTTTCTACATTGAAGGTGGAAAAATTTTAGAGCAAGGAACTCATAATCAACTAATACGTTTAAATGGAAGGTATGCTGCAATGTATGCTTTACAATCTGCTGTCGGTAATGGGAATACGGAGTTAGGAGTTAGGAGTTAGGAGTTAGGAGTTTGGAGTTTGGAGTTTTTTAACTCTAACCTTTAACCTCTAACCTTTAACCTCTAACCTTTAACCTCTAACCTCTAACCTTTAATCTTTAACCTTTAACCTTTATGTCTTTTAACCAAACTCGTATAATACTTGTACGTCATGGACGAAGTACTTACAATGATCAACAGCGTTATCAAGGTTGTTGTGATGAATCTGTACTTACAGAACAAGGAAAACACCAAGCTTTTCAAACGGGAATAGCATTAAATAAAATTAATTTTGATGCTATTTATGCTAGTCCATTGACACGAACTCAGGAAACTGCAAAAGAGATTTTGCGGGTTACTAATTCTTCTGCAAAATTACATCTAAATTCAAATCTGAAAGAAGTTAATTTACCTGGGTGGCAAGGTTTAGAATATAAATATGTTCGTCAATATTTGAAACAAGAATATCAAAATTGGGAGGAAAACCCCCATGAATTTACTATCGAAACTCTTGAATCTAATGGTCAAACTTTAGTAAAAACTAAAACGAAACCTGTTTTACAGCTTTATGAACAAGCTAAAAATTTTTGGCAAGAAATATTACCGCTACATCAAGGAAAAACAGTTTTAGTCGTAAGTCATGGTGGTACAATTCGGGCTTTAATCAGTACTGCAACTCAAATTAAAGCTCATCATTATCACGCTATTCAACAATCAAATAGCGGAATTAGTATTCTTGATTTTGAAAATACAGCTTCGTCAAACGCTAAAATTACAGCTATTAATTTAACCCAGCATTTAGGTGAGGTTTTACCAAAGTTAAAAAATGGTAAACATGGTTTGAGATTATTATTATTGCCTGTGAATTTGCCTGTGAATTCACACAATACTCAAGCAAATGATTACACCGACAAAATCACTCAATTTCTCAAAAATGTTGATTTGAATTTCTGTCTTAGTAATCATATTCATGACGCTGAATCTATTGTAGAATCAATTATTGAATCTCATTCAAATACCCCGGTTCACTTACAAGTATCTCGACAAGATTTTCTCGATACTTGGCATCAACAAATATCCAAACGTTCTCTTGATTATAATGCCCTGAGTACTGGTTTAATCGTAGCAGATACAAATACTATTTCTCATACATTAAGTCAGATTTTAGGATTAAAATCAACGACATCACTCAACATCAATCCTGGAGAAATAACTGTTTTATTTTATCCGACATCCCAGAATAAACCAGTATTGCAAGCGATGAATATCAATGGTTCATTTTAATTGTCAATAAAAGATTACAACTAGTATATCTATCTAATTTAACCAACTAATTATTTAAAAGGAAAATCATCATGAAAATTTTAATCACTGGAGTCGCTGGTTTTATTGGATATCATTTAGCACAAAGATTACTTTTAGATGGCGAACAAATTTATGGTATTGATAACCTTAATGATTATTATGATGTTAATTTAAAAAAAGCACGTTTGGCACAATTAACACCAAATACTAATTTTCAATTTCAACTGTTAGATTTAAACAATCGTCAAGGGATATTACAACTATTTCAACAAGAAAATTTTGATTGTGTAGTTAATCTCGCAGCTCAAGCAGGTGTACGTTATTCATTAGAAAATCCCTTTGCTTATGTTGATAGTAATTTAGTCGGTTTTGCAAATCTTCTCGAAGCTTGTCGTCATACCCAACCCCAACATCTTGTTTTCGCTTCATCAAGTTCAGTTTATGGTACAAATACCAAAATTCCCTTTTCTGCAACAGATAATGTAGATAATCCCGTTTCTCTGTATGCAGCTACTAAAAAAGCTAACGAATTGATGGCACATTCCTACAGCCATTTGTACAGTTTACCGATTACAGGATTGCGCTTTTTTACAGTATACGGTGCTTGGGGTAGACCTGACATGGCTTATTTCAAATTTGTCAAAGCCATTGCAGAAAATCAACCAATTAATATATTTAATTATGGAAAGATGCAGCGCGATTTTACTTATATTGATGATGTAATTGAAGGTGTTGTCAGAGTAATACATCAGCCTCCAAAACCACAACTTACTAATGAGAATAATAATGCTCGCTATAAAATTTATAATATCGGCAATAATCAACCTGTAGAGTTATTAACTTTTATTGAAGTAATTGAAAAAGC
The DNA here is from genome assembly GCA_012033205.1 of Richelia sp. SL_2_1. Classification (GTDB taxonomy): domain Bacteria; phylum Cyanobacteriota; class Cyanobacteriia; order Cyanobacteriales; family Nostocaceae; genus Rivularia. The sequence goes on from JAAUSO010000017.1 coordinate 39,346, forward strand.
CATGGGTAAAGAAGCTATTAAGAATTTTTTACCGATGCAACCAGGAGATGTTCCCCGTACTTATGCAGATGTTGATGAGTTAATGCGTGATGTCGGGTTTAAACCTACTACTAATATTGAACAAGGAATTGAACATTTTGTGCGCTGGTACAAAGATTTTTATCAATCTGAAATTCAGACAGTTTTTCAAATTACCGAATAAATTTATTATATTATCTGGGAGATAATTTCCTAACAAAAATTATCTCTAATTCATAAATAATTAAAAAAAATAATTCATATTTTATCTAAAATTTCAGGTGTATCGCATCATGAAAAAATGAAAACTCCATTTATTTTTAAAACATAGAATGTCATATTTGTTCAGAAAGGTTTTTACATTTAGTTCACAAGCTTTTGTAGCTTCTTTGGTTTTATCATCAGAAGTACAAGCTCAAGAAATACAAAATATACAGGAAGATATGTCAGAAGTTCCCAGCGTTTCTGAATTATCTGAGGTTGAATCTGAAGAATGGAATTTTCAAGTTTTACAAAATTTTATTCAACGTTATAACATTGATACAAAATATCCTTTAGCAAATTTACAGCGTCAGGATGTAATCACACGTTATGAATTTGCTCTTATATTAAATGAAGTTATTCAATATATTAATAATTCGCAAACTACAAATACAAATATTAAAAAGACTAACTCAATTAGTCAGCAAGAATTAGAATATTTAAGTAAGTTACAAAATGAATTTGCTTTTGAATTACATGGTATTAATCAAAGAGTAGAGATATTAGAGACACAAAGCTTTCCCCAATTCTCTACAACAAGTAAACTGAGTGGAGAAGTTATATTTGCTCTTACTGGTGTAGGAGAAGGAAATAAGGCTGATGATGATGAAAAAACCGATAGTAATATAACTTTTAGTAGTCGCACTAAATTACAGTTAAATACTACTTTTACTGGTAAAGATAGACTAAAAACTTCTTTGAAAACTAGCAATATTCAGCCACTTGACTCAGCCACAGGAACTAATATGGCACGTTTGAGTGCTGAAGGTGATGATGAAAATCAATTTGAATTAGGTGATTTCGCATATCGCTTTCCTGTAGGAAAAAGAACTAGAGTTCATATAGGTTCAACAGGCTTAGAAATCGACGATTTTGCTAATACTATTAATCCTTATTTAGATGCTAATGACGATGGTGCAGTTTCTCGTTTTGCACAGCGCAATCCTATCTATCGTCAAGGAGGAGGTGCTGGAATCGGTATAGAATATGAAATAAGCGATAGTTTAGAACTTGGTTTGGGATACGTTGCTGATGATGCTGATGAACCCGAAATTGGTTTAAATAAATCAGACTATGCTGCTATCGCACAACTAACTTTTAAACCCAATAAAACGTTTCTACTTGGTCTAAATTATATTCATTCTTACAATAATATTAATACTAATACTGGCAGCGATGGCGCTAATGACCCGTTTGATGATAATAGTGAATCTATAAATGCCAATTCTTTCGGTTTACAAGGTTCAGTTGCTCTGAATAAAAAAGTTTCCCTGGGAAGCTGGGTTGGTTATACTCATGCTCAAGCAAACGATTTACCAAACAAACCAACTGCTAGTATCTTTAACTGGGCTTTTACTTTAGCATTTCCAGATTTAGGTAAGAAAGGTAATTTAGGTGGAATTATTATTGGGCAACCACCTAAACTTATAAGTAATCAATATCAATTAAATCAGGAAGAATATACCGATAAAGATACTTCTCTACATTTAGAAGCCTTTTATCGTTTCCAAATAAATGATAATATAACTATTACTCCTGGTATGATGATTATTACTAACCCAGAACATAATAGTGATAACGATACTATTTATCTTGGTACCTTACGAACAACTTTTAGCTTTTAACTAATATTAAATGTTGCTCTACACTGGCAAGTAAGTCTTGAAAGCGAAAGGGTTTTTTCATATAATCACTCGCACCAAAACCAAGCGCTTTTGTTTTATCTTCATCATCACTACGAGCAGTTATCACAATAATTGGTAATTTTCTCCCTTGGGTTCGTAATTCTTGTAAAACTGTAAAACCATCTTTAAATGGTAATCCTATATCTAATACTATTAAATCAAATTGTTTGTTTAATGCAATTTTAATTGCTTGTTCACCGTCTTCAGCTATAACTGTCGTATAACCATTTTTTCGCAATCCTTTTTCTAAAAAGGCTGCAAGACGATTTTCATCTTCAACAATTAATATTTCTTTCATTTTATTTATATCCCTGATACTCTAAAAAACAGAAAACAATATTTTTCACTAGAGATTAATTATAGTCATATACAACTAAAAATCTTTAAGACAATCAAATTATGTAAAATATTTTTATGCTCCAATTTATTCTCTCAATGCTTAATATTTAATAACTTGAATTTTAAATATAAAAAAAATAACCTACTTGTTAATTGTAAGCATTATTATAACCTTCTAAACGTGAAAAAATCATGAAGTTATTATGAGAAAATTATCATCTATATATATAATAATTCTATTATGAACCATGAGTTATAAAAGGAGTATCCCCTGTAGGGGGGTTCTTTATAGAATCAAATATTTAAAATTTTCTTTAAAATTTTATTTTATTTTATTTTAAATTTCTAGATAAAATAAATCCTAAAATAGCCATATTTTCTCTAATTATCGTTAAAATTTGAATATATGGCTTTAATCACTCACTAAGAATTATAATTTACTTCTTTGCTTCCATTTCCAGAAGCTCAGGAATAGTCACGAAGCTATAACCTTGCTGCTTGAGTTTGGCAATTATCTGAGGTAAAGCTTGGATGGTACGAGTGCGATCGCACCACCATCGTGTAGTAATATAATACCACCAGGACGTGCATTTTTGATCACATTATTTACCAGTGTTTCTGGTGCAGGTTGCTGAAAGTCGCGAGAATCAGCAGACCACATCAAAGTAGCATATTTTTTATTTCTAGCGTGAGCAACCAAACCATTGCTTAAATGTCCTCCCGGTGGACGGAATAAATTTGTTTTTACCCCCGTAACTTGATAAATTAAGTCTGTGGTTTTATCAATTTCAAAGGCAGCAACTTGGGGATTCATAAAATGATACCAATGATGCCAAGTATGATTAGCGATTGCATGACCTTCGGTAATCACTTGCTTTCCTAATTCAGGATTATTTTTGAGTGCTTGTCCAACTACAAAAAATGTTGCTTTAATATTATTTTTTTTCAATATATCTAATGTTTGTCTAGTACTATTTTTCCATGGTCCATCATCAAAAGTTAAAGCAATAACTTTTTTATTTCCAATTGGTTTGATTTCATAAATTATTTTACCATTAAAGCTTGTTGGTGAAACAGAAAGTAAGTTTTTTTGCTTTAGCTGTTCGTTCAAACTTGCTTCCATTGCGGTTTGAAATTCTGCAACTCGCTGTTGATTGTCTGCGTTGGAATTGATAATTTCGATTTTGGGTTTATTTATCCCGATAATTTGAGATAAATTCCAACTTTTCGGTATTACAAAACTCAAGCATAAAGTACTAGTAAAAAGAAGTAAAGCGATTAATAACTTATGCGGTAGAACAAATATTTTTCTGTTTTCCACTTGATATTTCTCTCAAAAATATAATTTTGTTTAGATATTTTTTAGCTTGTAAACATAACCATTTATCCCAATAAAAAGCTTTATTTATCAGCTATTTATTGGATAATTTTATTTTGTAAATTATTAATAGCTTGCCCTAAAATTAATATTCTCCCTTCGCTGATACGGCAGTATTAAGTTGTTACGCATTTAATTTGTATAACGCCCTTCGTGCAAGATGTGTTTCCTTACGGACACGCTTCGCTAACGCACTACAATATTTTCAGAGAAATTAATCAATTAATCTTACTTCTCGGTTAAATTCTATTAGTTTTTACTAATTGTCTACCTTGAAACAATAGTAAAGCTACTGTAGAATCAAAATAAGAATTCCTAGCTATTTAATTTATAATTACTACAAAATAATTTTTTACTTATCCGAATAAATATCGGGAACCGATTATAAAACGAGTAGATAAATTCTCTCGATAATGAATATTATTCTGAATACGAGTTAGATTTCATAGATAAAATTTAGTCATAATAGCAGGTGATAATTAGCCTGTTATTACGATATTAATACCAGTTTATCAAAAAGGCAATAATAATAAATACTTTTAAAATAAAAGAAATTAAGGTATATTTAAAATCTAATTAATATCTATTTAAAATTTCCTGAAAGAATATAAAAATCCTGTTTGATTTTTAAATCTAGCGGTTTTCAATTGGGTGCAATACAAATAAAATTGGTAAAAATCGGTGTGGCTGAAGAAGTCGGGTTTTTAGAACAACTGTCTGTCAGGTGAGATAAGTTAGGTAAAAACCCGACTTCTAAGAATAACTATCTGGTGGGTGAAGTTGCCAAAAACTCGAATTGTGATGATTTAATATTAATTTCGCAAACGATAACCCACACCTCGAACGGTTTCAATCAACTCGCTACCGAACTTTTTTCTTAAATAACCAATATAAACATCTACAATATTTGAACCGGGGTCATAATCGTATCCCCAAACTCGATCCAAAAGTTGCTCTCTACTCATAACTTGTCCAGGATGGCTAAAAAGAGTTTCTGCTAAAGTAAATTCACGGGCTGGTAAATCAATAATATCGCCATTCACTCGCACTTTTCGAGTCCGTAAATCGAGTACAACATTACCTGCTTGGAGAATATTTTCTTCTTTAATTTGGGATATTTGAGTATTTCGCAACCTTAACCGTATTCGTGCAAGTAATTCTTCAAATCGAAACGGTTTGGTCATATAATCATCAGCACCACCTTCTAAACCCGCAACTTTATCATTAATATCATCACGAGCGGTTAATATAATGATTGCTAAATTTTCCCCTTGTCCCCTTATTGCTTCTAAAACATCCAAACCATCTTGCCCTGGAAGTCCTAAATCAAGAATTAGCAAATCAAAATTATTCCCAACAGCCAAATTTAAAGTTTCTTTCGCATCGGATGCAATGGTAGGAACAAAACCATTTGCACGTAACCCTTTGGCGATAAAAGAAGCAATCCGAAACTCATCTTCAGCAATTAGAATTTGACTCATAATTAAGATTTTAAATTTAACATTCTAAAAAATTATTACGGGAGCATCCCAATTATGTAAATTCATTTTTTGTAGTGCGGGCTAGAAGCCCGCTTCATGGACATTAGGGAGCTTTTCGGTTCCCACTACAAATTTTATTTTTGCAAAACTGGGATGCTCTGATTATTACGGCAAAAATGAATTGATAAAATACCTCTGAGCAGCGAAAATAAATTGTTAATCATTTACTAATTATTAACTGGTAATACTAAACAAAAACTAGCACCTTTTCCAGGTTCACTGTGTAATATTACTTCCCCATAATGCGCTTCTACAATCGCCTTAACAATAGATAATCCTAAACCAGCACCTTCGGAACGACGACGACTATGAGCAGCACGAGCAAAGCGTTCAAAAATTCGTTCTTGGTCAGCTTCCTTAATTCCCTCTCCTGTATCCCGTACCCAGAATTTAATTTTATCTTTAGTCATAGAAGAACCAATTCCAATTGTATCACTACTGATTGTATACTGAGTCGCATTTTGTGCCAGATTCATTACTGCTTGAGTAATTCGCTGACGATCAACAACAATTTTTCCTTGGGCAACTTTATCCAGGCACCAATTACGTTCTCCTAGAGCTTGAGCTTTAGCAAACAACTCTTGAGTAAAATGATTAATATCAACCGTTTCTAATTGTAAAAAGTCTGGACGTTCCGCTTTTGTTAGTAGAATTAAATCTTCTACAAATCGACTCATTCGATCTAATTCATCAAGCACTAAAGTTACGGTTTCATTGATTTCTTTTGGATCATCTTCACTCATTAATTCGAGATTTCCCCGAATAATAGTAATCGGTGTTCTTAATTCGTGTCCCGCATCATTAATAAAATTGCGCTGAGTAGTAAAAGTTGTTTGCAATCTATCCATCATCTCGTTGAAAGTGATTGCTACTTCTGCAAGTTCATCTTTACCTCGAACGGGAATGCGTTTACTTAAGTCAGATTCGCTAATAGAACGAGCAGTTGTACTAAAAGTACGTATTGGAGATAATATTTTTCCAGAAGCTATCCAAGACAGTAGCAAAGCTGCAAACATCACAATAGAACTAATCTGAATTACAACCGCTACCGCTTCAACTACTTCTTGACGCTCTCCACTGATAGTATGAGCTACTACCAATACTCCACGAAATTTACCCTGTATTTTTACGGGCTGAACCTTGTAAATAATCCCACCAACATTCGTCTCAGGCACTTCCATTTCGTCTTCTTCGGGTTTAACTGCTTTTGCCCAATCAAGCATTAATTCTGAATCTCGATCAAATATTCTTGGTCTTGCTCTGGGACTTGATTTAAAAAACTTTCCATCTACAAAGGTAAGTAAAAAAGTATCATCTTCTGGAAGTTGCTTAGCTAAAAATGCATTGAAAAAATCTTTGAGTTCTCTTGGCGATTTTGGAGTTGTAAGACGCTCATCCAACTCCTTTACAAAACCAGCATTCTCTAGTTCATCTAATTCTGCTTCTTCTAATTCCGTATCTTCTCCATTTGCAATTAGTTGGTCAAATGTCTCCATCTTTTCTACCAACTCTCGACGAACTCGCACATCAACACGAGAGTATAATAGATTACGAAATGCCGGAATGGAAACTAAAAAATAAACGTAATAATTATTACGTACCAAAAAGTATCCGGGTACGAGTAGCCCAAAATAATCTCTGCCAGGTATTATAACCAGGGAGTTTGCTGATTGCTGAGTTCTCTTGTTGAGAGTAGTTTTTGAAAGCATTTGTATTTAAAAAATTAAATCTGGACATGATTTTTTTCGCTTATGGGTACAAGTTTATGCTAATTAAATGGTTTAACTTACATCTTGCAGCATAGAAACCTATCGTTAAAATAATTACTAATTGTTTGACTTAGTTTTTACTCGTCTGGGACTGCAAGTCCCAGTCTGATAGCAGAAGTCCATTAAAATGGACTAGAATCTTGCATTTTTATGTTAGTACTATTTTTATTTATATTTTTTATTATGTAGTTGATTATGCTTATGGTGCAAGATATCAGTTAAAAAACAGGATTGAGAATAGGGGAAAGTAATAAATACTTAATTAAAGATAAATCTAAAATACTTGTATTTGTTAGTAGTAGCGCTTCAGCGCTGAAGCCTTACTATAAATAAAAGTTTTTGCCACCAACTACTTAATAAGCGGTACACATTACTAAGCTGCTAAGCCTTTGTCTATTCAGCTTGATAGAAGTTTATCCAAGATAATTTCTCATGAAAAACAGGGAATCACCGTTTTTTTAGTATTAGTATCTCATAAAAAAGAATTAATGTATACTATCGTCTAGATAAATTATACTACTTGCGTACATTTGGGAATTTTTTTATTATATACATATTAAAGAAGAAGTCTTAGAAGTTTATTAATAAAATTACCTATGAATTTATCGTCAGCGCGACAATATTTTAGTGATGAGATTCAACAGCCTGACGAGTATATCGACTTGACAAAGGCTGCTTTGTATATTGCTCAGGAAGAATACTCCAACCTGTACATAGAAGAATACATTAATGCAATTGAGACGATGGCAATAGAATTACAAGAACGTTTGCCATTAGATAATTATCCTTTAAAAATTATTCAATGCATTAATAAATATCTCTATGAAGACTTGTGTTTTACTGGTAACAAACAAAACTATTATGACCCTCGAAATAGTTTTTTAAATGATGTTATTGAACGTCGGGTTGGAATTCCAATTACCCTAGCATTACTTTATATAGAAGTTTCCCGTCGTATTGATTTCCCTATGGTAGGTATAGGAATGCCGGGACATTTTTTGATTCGTCCAGATATTCCCGAAATTGAAATTTTTGTCGATGCTTTTAATAATGGCGAAGTACTTTTTCCCCAAGATTGTCAGGAACGGCTAAGTCAAATTTATCAGCAAAACGTAACCCTAAAACCAGAATTTTTGGCACCAGTCACTAAAAAGCAGTTTTTAGCAAGAATCTTGACTAATCTTAAATATATTTATATTAAACAACAGGAATTAGAAAAAGCTTTATTATGTGTAGAAAGAATTTTATTATTGTTTTCCGGTGCAGTATTAGAAATACGCGATCGCGGTTTATTGTGTTATCAAACTGGACGCTTCAATCAAGCTTCAGTTGACTTACAAGCCTATTTACTCCAAGTTCCCGACGCTCAAGACGCTTCTACCATTAGACGCTTGCTCGCACAAATGGGCAAAGATTTTTAACAGTTATCAGTTATCAGTTATCAGTTAACAGTTATCAGTCACGTTTATATTTGGGAAAGTTTAAATAGAACACCATACACCGCCCGGTTTACTGTTCACTGATGTAAATACTAACTCAAAACTCAAAACTCCGGTACAGACGTAGCAATGCTACGTCTCTACAATTCCTAACTCCGGTACAGACGTAGCAATGCTACGTCTCTACAATTCCTAACTCCGGTACAGACGTAGCAATGCTACGTCTCTACAACTCCTAACTCCTAACTCCTAACTCTTAACACCCTCCGCAACAAGCTTAAGACGACGTAATTGTGCTTGCATATCTTCTTTGGTAAATTTTTCGGCAAAGATTTTAAAACCCCAAGTAATTAAAGGGTTAGGAATCTCAAATTCAAAGCGATTAACTAAACGAGTTCCCTTGTTTATGGGTTGACATTCCCAGCGATCGCACCCTTTAAAAAAACCATCAAACCCCCAAACTACCAGACCTGGTTCTCTCTGGACAACAGTACTGATCAATGTTGGTTTGATTACTGGTATTTGAATAATAAACTTACTTTTACTACCTACTTCTGTACTCCAATCTCCTATAGGTTCGCAGCACAAAGCCGGATTCAACCATCGATGCATTAAAACACGGTCTGTGATACATTGTTCTACTACTGCGGATGTAGCATGAATATCAACCGATTGTTCAAAAACTTGTTTATAGGACATTTTACATTTTTTTTAATGTAATCTCCCCAATAAGATTAACGTAAAAGAGCAGTTATGACATCAGCTTTTGAGCAATACTACAAAGTATTTTACATTGAAAAAATGTATATAGAAACACACATGATTCAGTAATCGTGAGCCATTTTGATTAGTTTTTTGGGGAAAAAAGTGAATAAAAATAAAAAAAGTAAAAAATAACCTTGATATAAATTATTTGTAAGATTTACTGGTAAATTAGGTTGCAAAACACTTATGAAGTTGTCAGGGTGTGGTATTGTTTCAGGCAATCGACTACCTTATCATCTAAGGTGTTTTTCGCGATAACACGCTTACTTTAAAACTGAAAAACCATGATTTCAACTTGGTCAGATATAACCCAAGTAGTGGGTGCAGATTTATCAATCAAAATAGGGACAATTTTGGCACAATCGCCTTCATTGTCACCAGATGGAGTAGGGGGATTTCAAACTTATACTCAAAATGCTTTTGCACAAGTAATAGACTTATTGCCTCGGTTGTTGGGTGCAGTTCTGATTTTGTTTGTTGGCTGGGTAGTTGCTTATATAGCTAAAGCCATAGTTCAAGGATTACTCAATCGCACCAATATCGATAACCGGATTGCGGCTGGATTAACGGGTAGTGACTCTATTCAAGTCGAGAAATTTATTTCTGGCTTGGTATTTTGGACTATTCTGCTAATTACCATAGTTGCAGTTCTAGATACATTACAGCTAAGGGTAGCATCTCAACCGCTGAATTCTTTTCTCAATCAAATTGGGCAATTCTTGCCTAGATTGCTAGCTGCGGGAATTCTGTTGGGAGTAGCTTGGGTAGTAGCGACTCTCGTGAAAACTTTGACGGTAAATGCTCTGAATGCGTTAAACGTAGACGAACGATTGAACACACAGCAAGATACAACTGCTGGTAGTAGCAATCAACTTTCTATATCCCAGACAATTGGTACTGCTCTTTACTGGTTCATTTTCTTACTGTTCCTGATTCCAGTACTCAATGCTCTGGACTTACAACTAGCACTTGCACCAATAGAAGGCTTAGTAACGGAAATTTTAGGGATTCTCCCAAATATTTTAGGTGCGATAATTATTGGTGTAGTTGGTTGGTTTGCAGCTAATATCATTCGTCGGATTGTAACTAATCTGCTTTCTACAACAGGAATTGACCATGTAGGAAGTCGATTTGGGCTTTCGCAAACTTCCCCTGGTGGACAATCTTTATCTTCAATTTTAGGTACAATTGTCTACGTTTTGATTTTGATTCCTGTAGCAATCGCAGCACTAAATACCCTGCAAATTCAGGCTATTTCAGTACCTGCAATTGCCATGCTGCAACAGATTCTGAATGCGATACCTTTAATCTTCACCGCTGCGGCAATTTTGACTGTTGCCTATTTTCTTGGAAGATTTGTATCAGAATTAGTTACGAGCATCCTCACCAGCATCGGTTTCAACAATATTTTTTCCGTCTTGGGTTTACCTACACCCGCAAGAAGAACAACAGTTACAGCAGAAGGAGAAATACCTTCACCAACATCCCGTACCCCATCAGAAGTTGTCGGCATTATTGTCTTTATTGGCATTATGCTATTTGCGGCTGTTGCAGCGATTAATATCCTGAATATTCCAGCTTTAACAGCATTGGTGACAGGAATTGTAATTATCTTGGGACGAATTTTATCTGGATTAGTAGTATTTGCGGTTGGTTTATTCTTAGCAAATCTCGCATTCAGCATTATTACCAGTTCCGGTAATGCTCAAGCCAGAATTTTAGGGCAAGTAGCCAGAATTGCCATAATTGTCTTAGTTTCGGCGATGGCACTGCAACAAATCGGTGTTGCTCCCGATATCGTCAATTTAGCTTTCGGTTTGTTATTGGGTGCTTTAGCAGTCGCTATTGCTCTTTCTTTCGGACTTGGTTCTCGCGATATTGCTGCTCAGCAAGTACAACAATGGTTAAACTCTTTTAAGAGTAAATAGTATTTATCGGAAAAAGAAGTCGGGTTTTTTATGATAAATATCCGTGACATCACAAAATAGTCATAAAAACCCGACTTCTGCGATTATTGTGGCTGAAAATTTGAAACCTTCATCCTTGATACTTCATAGTTTTTTTCAATTTAATTTGTAATTCACCTTTGATTCGATTCAGAATAGAAGACTCATCAAGGTTTGCCAGAATTTTACCGATTACCGCTTTTGGTCCATCAGGGCCCCAAGTAGCTCCATTTGCTAAATATGCTTTAGTTACTTGTCCAATACCGTAAGAAGAAACACCAGCGACACCAGCTTGAGTAAGTGCAATTGATACATAAGGACCGAGCGTTGCTCCGCCAGTTGCCGGTGCAGAAATGCCAAGTAAAGTTTTTAAGGAACCCAACCCTAAATTTGCTAGTAATTCGCTGGCACTAATACCGCCCATACTCAAGGCAATTTTTTGTAGTAATTTTAACGCTCCAGATTCCGTCATCGGAATACCGTAAAGCCTTGATAATCCTAGAATTAGAAACACATCGATCGCCGCAGCACTGACAATATCTAATACAGTCACCGGGTTAAGAGCAACAGCCAAAGCTTTAGTAATTACTGACTTCCAAATCAACTGATTAGCAGCAGCTTCGCGCAATTTCAACTTACGCTCTAACAATTGCTCATTCACATCATCAGCATAAAGCATAGTATTAAGAGCGACTAAATCTTTACCATCGCGGTGAAGAATCTCTAATATTCGCAGTTTTAATTCTTCAACTTGAGGTTTGGCTTTACGTAGCTGTACATTCTTAGAACCATCAGCATTACGCACTAAAGTTCTCACCAAAGGAGAAGCCGCAGCGGTGACAATTTCCGCAGGTGAAAGCAACTCTTTGACACGCTCATCCCGGATTTTCTCATAAACTGCAATTCGATCAGCTTGAGGATATTGGTCTACCTTATTAAAAACTAATAACATCGGTTTACGGGCATCTCGTAACTGAGAAAGAGCTTCATGTTCGAGCTTAGTCATATCCCCAGAAACCACAAACAAAATTAAATCTGCCTGTTTAGCAATTTGTTCAGCCAATGCAGTGCGAGTTTCACCATCAACTTCATCCAAACCGGGAGTATCAATCAACTCAACTTGAGATTGTCCGCTAGCGCTAGGGAGAGTCACCCGTAAAGCCCGTTGAGAATCACCAAATAGCTCTTCATTAATAGTCCAATTAACTCTTTGTGCATCGCGAGTTACACCATGTAGAGGACCAGTTTCAAACACCTCTTGTCCAACCATAGCATTGAGTAAAGAAGACTTACCCCGTCCCACCATTCCAAAAGCAGCAATTTGTACCGTCATGCTTTCCAACTTAGTCAGCATACTTTGCAAATCAGCAATTTCCATTTCCAGCCCTTGAACTTCCGATTCACTCAAGTCAAGATTAGCAACCATAGCACTCAGCGCCGTTTTTGCTTGTTTATAGTGAAGTTCTGCCTGAATTTCCTCAAAACTGAAAATCGCCTGCTCAAATTCCTCAGTGCTGGAATAATTATTGCTTTGGGTTTCCGGTGAAGGTACAGCCATATGAATTTTAGATTTTAGATTTTAGATTTTAGATTTTAAATTTTGTTACATCTTCTTCCATCGTAATGTTTTTTTAAGGGATGGGTAATGGGGGGATGGGAGAAATTAACTGTCAACCATCAACCAACAACTATCAACCATCAACCATCAACCATCAACCATCAACCATCAACCATCAACCTTTGACCTTTGACCTTTGACCTTTGACCTTTGACCTTTGACCTTTGACCTTTAACCTTACAATTGGTTGCAAAAAAGTCATAAACTAAAAATTGCATTAATGTAGCTGTTAGATATTGACTTAATCACCTGTGCGAAAAATTGTTATTGCTGGCAACTGGAAAATGTTCAAAACCAAGGCAGAATCCGAAGAATTTTTACAAGGATTTCTACCTTTATTACAAGAGACTCCCGACGATAGAGAAGCGGTATTGTGCGTTCCTTTTACCGATTTAAACGTTTTATCTCGGAATTTGCACGGTAGTCGCACCAGATTGGGAGCGCAAAATGTTCATTGGGAAGAAACGGGAGCTTACACGGGTGAAATTTCCCCTTTAATGCTCTGTGAAATTGGGGTACGTTATGTAATTATCGGTCATAGCGAACGACGGCAATATTTTGGTGAAACGGATCAAACCGTTAATCTACGCCTCAAAGCCGCTCAAAAATATGCAATGACACCTATTTTATGTGTCGGGGAAACTAAACAACAAAGGGATGCCGGAGAAACTGAATCAATAATTACCAATCAAATCAAGAAAGCCTTGGTAGAAGTTGACCAAAATAATCTCGTAATTGCTTACGAACCAATTTGGGCAATTGGTACCGGAGATACCTGTGAATCCACCGAAGCCAATCGAGTCATCGGTTTAATTCGTAGTTTACTGAGCAATAAAAATGTATCTATTCAATATGGAGGTTCCGTAAAACCGAATAATGTTGATGATATTATGGCTCAACCTGAAATCGATGGTGCTTTAGTTGGCGGAGCAAGTTTGGAATTCCAAAGTTTTGCCCGAATTGTTAATTTTAAGAGTGAGGAGTGAGGAGTGAGGAGTTAGGAGTTAGGAGTTAGGAGTGAGGAGTTAGGAGTTATTAATAATAAATATTTCTCCCCATCTCCCCATCTCCCCATCCCCCCATCCCCCGAAACGATACTCTATTTTCAAAACAAATTCCCATGCTTAACTTCAACTGGGGCGATCGCACTTTTTTAATGGGTGTTTTAAATGTAACGCCTGATAGTTTTAGCGATGGTGGTGAATTTAATCGACCAGATGCCGCTTTAAATCAAGCCCAAGCTTTAGCTGCGGCTGGTGCGGATATCATCGATGTGGGGGGACAATCAACTCGACCGGGTGCCGAACAAATATCTATAGAATTAGAACTTGAGCGAGTTCTATCAGTATTGCAGGTCATACGTCCCAAAATTGACATTCCAATTTCCGTAGATACTACTTCTTCAATTGTTGCCAAAGCTGCTGTTGATGCGGGTGCCAATATGGTTAACGATATTTCTGGCGGCACTTTTGACTCATCGATGTTTTCTACGGTTGCTCAGTTAAATGTGCCTATTGTGTTAATGCATATCCGAGGAAAACCGCAAACAATGCAGCAAATGACCGATTATCAAGATGTAATTGAAGAAATATGTGATTTCTTATGCCAACAAATAACCGCAGCAACGACTGCGGGAATAAAAAGAAAAAAAATTATTATCGACCCCGGTATTGGTTTCGCTAAAAATTTAGAACAAAATTTAGAAATTTTTCGCCGCTTAAGAGAATTAACAAAACTTAACTGTCCGATTTTAATTGGACCATCTCGTAAAAGCTTTATTGGCAAAATTCTCAACCAACCAGACCCCAAAGCCAGAGTTTGGGGAACGGCTGCGGCTTGTTGTGCGGCTATTTTTAATGGTGCCGATATATTAAGAATTCACGATGTTGAACAAATACGGGATGTTTCAATGGTTGCCGATGCAATTTGGCGACCAAATAAAAACAAGTAAGTATCGGCTATAAATTAACGTGAGTTCGATGTTCATTAGTTCGATTCGGCGATTATGATCAGGAAATTGTAAAACCTCGATTATTCGTGGGTTAGAAGTCGGGTTTCTATGATGATTGTCTGTTACAACCCAGATTTATCTTAAAAACCCGACTTCTGTGCTATTCGTCGAATTCACGTTAATTTAATTTCTTGACAAAATACAACTTTTAGCTTATGATTCAGCACCATTGCCATCATCAGTTCTCAGTTTTCTGGAAGTATGTTCGGCTACCGTTTCAGCAGTTATTTGCTCAACAATATCATTTTTACCCGAACCAGGGTCTACAAATACAACTTTGGAATTAGGACTTTCACCTAATCGGTAACTAGCGTTGATGTAATCTTGAGCAACTAAATATCGGAGAATTTCCTTGTTTTCAGGAACACTACGCAAAGCTTCAGAAAGAATCTGCATACTCGTACTAGTACCTTCAGCTTTCTTGATTGCAGCTTGACGTTCACCTTCTGCTTCCAAAATTGCAGCACGGCTTTTGATTTCAGCAGCACGTTGATCTTCCATTGATTTTCGCACACTTTCGGGAGGTGTAATTGATTGAATATCTAGGCGAATAATCTCAACTCCCCAATCTATAGTTTTCTCATTCAATCGATCCAACAATTCTCTATCCATATCGACTCTAGAGACATTAGTTTCTTCTAGAGTATTTTGAGCAATGATTTCCCGTAGAGAAGTTGTAGTAATTTGATTTAAACCTTGTGCTAAATCATCAATTTGGTAGAAGCTTTTCTCCATATCTTTGATGCGCCAATACACAATAGCATCAATTTCTAGGTAGATATTATCTTTAGTAATTACATTTTGGGGTTTTATATCCAATATCTGTTCCCGCGTAGTATCTTCCATGACAATTTGGTCAATCATGGGAACGATAAAGTTTATTCCAGGTCGTAATTTACGATGATACTGACCTAAGCGCTCTACTAAAGCTTCGTTACCTTGATTAATAATCTTTGTCGATCCTAATGAATAACCTATAAGCGCTAAAGCTATAGCAATAATTGATGATTCCATTTATGCTCCTTATACAGCAATAGGGAAATTTACTTTAAATAATACTGTTCCTAGCTCGTATCACCTTTAGTCTAATAAAAAAGCAATGTGTAATTTTATTATCACGCTTAAGTGACTCCAGACAAGATATTGTCTTTACCAGCCCATTAATAACACGCGCTTATTATTGCATCATTTTTGTCATATTGGGGAGATGGGGTAAATAGTTGACAGTTGACAGTTACCAATTACCGATTACCCATTACCAATTACCCATTACCTATTACCTATTTGACAAATTCAATTTCAACCAAGGCTTTATGCTTGCAGGCAATTCAGGATTCAAGCGTAATTTAATTTGCGATGTAGAAAAAGATTGAGCGTAGATAGGGGTTAGAAATGGTTGATAATTTTTTGCTTCGGGTGTAAGTTGTTTGACGAATGCTACACTTACGCCTTTAAGTAATTCTCGCAAAGGTTTAGCTTCTATTCCGCGCCGCTCTTTAATAATATTTGTAGCTGAATTTACATAAAGGTTCTCGTCACTTATGCTCAGATGAGTGCCGCCAATTGCTGTTAAGAGATACTTCTCTCCCCCCAATTGATTAAAAGGTTGTATCTGATGTGTCAGGGCTGGTGTCAGTGCGTCTTCGGTTCCGGTTAAGATTAAAACTGGTTTGTTAATTTTAGTTAAACCTTTGTCACCAAATAGTTTACCAACCATCGGATTAAGCGCGATCGCACTTTTAACTCGTTGGTCTCCCAATTGTAATTTGTTTTCTGATAAGGAGGCTGCGGCACATTCTAACCAGTCAGCGGGTGCGTTTGCAATAGTCAAGGAGTTGCTACAGAATTGTTTTAATTGTTGGATGTTGATTTCTCCTCCGACTACTGCTAAAGCTGTATAACCTCCTAAAGAATGTCCGATAACGCTTACTTGTTGAGTATTTAATTGTCCTTGAAGTTTTCCGGGTTGATTATTCAGTTTTGTTAATTCATCTAGTAAAAAGCTAATATCTTTTGGTCGCTCAATAAATTCACTAGGATTAAGCAATTTTTTGAAGTCGGCTGTATTTTTAGCTTGATTAATAGCTGTAGCGTTGCTACCTGGATGTTCAATAGCCGCGACGCTAACTCCATAAGAAGCCAAATGATTGGCTAAGTAAGCTAAATATTGGCGATTTGCACCAAAACCGTGGGATATCACAACTAATGGTTGTTGCGATTGTTTGACTCCACTGGAATAAATATCTGCGGAAATAGTACGGTTTCGCGTTGTATCTCG
Source organism: Richelia sp. SL_2_1 (assembly GCA_012033205.1). Lineage (GTDB taxonomy): Bacteria > Cyanobacteriota > Cyanobacteriia > Cyanobacteriales > Nostocaceae > Rivularia. The sequence continues at coordinate 56,394 of JAAUSO010000017.1, forward strand.
TAAGGTAATTGTTTGCTGTTCGACTGGTTGTTTGCCAATAGTTGCTGGATTAAAAGTTTGAAGATTTTGTTTATAGCCTGTTGGATTTTTGACAAACAAGTCTCGCGCCAGTAAAGCACCAAGAGCTTGACTTTGTAAACGATTAGGGTTGAATTCTACTGCTAAACTCATGGCTTTTGTGGCATCTACGGTAACATTTGTTTGGGGATATGCCCGTAAAAACCCAAGTATACTCAAGCCATTAACTTGTCTTAAAGCTAAACTAACCGCACCTTCGACACTTTCAATACTCGAACCTGGTAAAGCCGCTTTCAATGAACCGATTAATTGTCTACCAACGGAGGTTTTCTGCAACTCTTGGCTAAAGTTATCGGCTGTTTTGGGAGCTATTTCTAAACGCCGTTGCAATAATCCTTGCATTCCACTAGGAAGAAAAGGTGATAAAACTTGTAGGGAAGCCGGTAATTTTCCTGTTTTGGCAAATTCTTCCAAATCGGCGATCGCCACAGATTGTTCAAAGGGACCTAAGCGAATGGTAACAGTTTGGGCAGCAAAGGCTGAAGGTATACCCAGGGAAGTGCAACAAGCAAAGGTTAAGCCGCACAACAAACCTTTTACCTGGCATACTCGTTGTGGAAATCGTCGGGAGTGCTTGAATAACATATTGCTCACTAGTTTATATTTAACGATTGTTGGAAAAAATTTCTGTTCCCTACCGCTGTAACTACTGAACAATAAATGCCAAAAAGAAGCAATCCCAACAGTTATAACCTATCGGCATTGCTTCCTTGCTGTTTAGTTTTTTTACAATTACTTCTTAGGAGAAAGCAACATCATCATGTTTCTTCCCTCTTTCTTGGGATATTGTTGCACCTCAGCTTCAGCTTCCAAATCTGTAGCCATCCGTTTAAGCAAAATTTCTGCCAAATCGGTATGTTGAATTTCTCTACCCCGGAACATCACCGTGGCTTTTACTTTATCACCATCTTTGAGAAAGCGCTTCGCTTGGTTAACACGCACGTTGTAATCGTGTTCTTCTATTTTGTAGCGCATTTTCACTTCTTTTACATCAGCCGTGTGTTGCTTTTTACGAGCTTCTCGCGCCTTTTTCTCTTGCTCAAACTTGAATTTACCGTAGTCCATAATCCGGCAAACCGGAGGATCGGCTTTATCGCTCACCAGCACTAAATCGAGTTCTTTCTCATCGGCTCTAGTCAGGGCATCTTGGGGAGTCATGATTCCCAACTGAGCGCCATCTGTATCAATAACCCGAATTTTTGGGAAGCGAATTCTTTCGTTGATTTGAGGTAAGTCGCGACTTCTTCTTTTCTCTATCACAGGCATATATGAATGATTTTGGGGAAGTTATGGTTAATAGTTTGGTTTTGGGTATGGAATTTGTATCTCACACGCAAAAAAACCTATGGGAATTTTTGCAAACAATGAGCATTTATCTAGGGTAGCTAATCCATAAAGGTAAAAATCGTTTTACTTATTTTTATTCTACCCACTTTCTAGAGGGTTTAGCTCTATCGTTCTACAGATAAAGTTACGCGATCGCAACAAAGATGATTTATTTTAATTTTTTTGTGTCAAAACATTAAAGCTATACACATTTTGGGTATCTCTACAATGATAACACCATGAAATATAAAATACACATATCTTAAAGGAAGGTTTAATTAACTACTTAAATAGAAAAAATTTAAATTATTAATTTTTGAATATCAAAATGAATCATGTTTGTAGAATGGAAGATATAAACTGATCTTGCACATACAGGCTTAAAGCTATCAAAATTAGATTAAGTTGAAAACCTGATCTACCCCAGTTGCTTATATCTTCTAGTTGCAAGACTCAACTTAGCAATTAGAATTTGCAGGCTTACCTTGAATAAATTAATCAAATTTAACATAAAATAATCTTATGGCATCATCAGAAAAAAGTATTTTTTAGAGGTTTAGTTGATAAATGGATTGGCAGCAAAAAATTGGAAATCAGCGCGATTGGGTTTGGCGGGGTTGGCAAACTCGGTATACATATATACGCCCTGAACATCCAGTAGAAAATAATTCTGTAAAATCTTTACCTTTAATGTTGCTGCATGGATTTGGTGCAAGCATCGGTCATTGGCGGCATAATTTGGAAATATTAGGCGGGAGCCATACAGTTTATGCTCTAGATATGTTGGGTTTTGGAGCTTCAGAGAAAGCACCGGCTAATTACAGTGTGGATTTATGGGTAGAGCAAATATACGAATTTTGGAAAACATTTATTCGTAAACCAGTAATATTAGTGGGTAATTCTATAGGTTCGCTGATTTCCTTAGCCACTGCGGCAAAATATCCCGAAATAGTGGAAGGTTTAGTAATGATGAGTTTACCAGACCCGACCTTAGAAAAAGAAGCCATCCCTGCATTTTTATATCCCTTAGTCGCAACAATCAAAAGTTTTGTTGCAAATCCCTTATTAATCAAACCAGTATTTTACTTGTTACGTAGACCGAGTGTATTACGTCGCGGTGCAATTTTCGCTTACGCTAATCCCGAAGCCGTCACCGACGAACTGATAGATATATTAGCAAAACCTGCCCAAGATCGAGGTTCCGCTCGTGCTTTTACGGCTCTTTTCAAAGCCACAACGAACCCAGATTACAGCCCAAACGTCAAAAAATTGTTATCAAACTTAAAAATTCCCATGCTTTTAATTTGGGGAGAAAAAGACAAAATTATTCCCTACGCACTTGCTTCCGGATTTGTTCGTCACAACGAAAACTTAGAGCTAATTACCTTAGAAAATGTTGGTCATTGTCCCCATGACGAATGTCCCGAACAAGTAAACCAAGCGATTTTAGATTGGATTGAAAGAGTTAGAAGTGAGGAGTTAGGAGTTAGGAGTTAAGAGTTAATAAGAATTATTTTCCCCCCATCACCCCATCCCCTTGTCTCCTTGTCCATATCAATTCCATTGCAAAACTTTTTCCTTAACTATATTCTGACCATCGCGAGAAATTCGTAATATTTTGTCAGTTAAGATAAAACTTATATTGCCGTTTATAGCTATGTATTGATTCGTTTTTACGCCATTTTGACTTGTTTTTTGTAATGGAAGATTAATTATAGTATTGTTTGTTCTAGCAATGCTTATATAACTACTGGGATTTTCGTTACCACAAATATAAATAAAAAAACTTTGAGTTTCTGCTTGAGCAAAGGTTTTGTTATTTTCAGGACAACCTGTTGATAAAGTTTCACCATCCCCTTTTACAACACTTATAACTTTTTCTCTTAAGATAATGCGACCGCTTTTAGTTACTATCATTCATATGGTGTAATTTGATAGGTTATTTCACCATTAACAGCAATATAGGCTTCTGTTTGTTTAACGTTTTGAGTAATAGGTACTGTAATTTTACTATCTAAGTTTTTCGGGATACGGACGTAATATCCCATATTGTTTTGATTATTTCCCCGACAAATATAAACGTAATATTTTTCTGTATTAAAAGTACGTATAGGTAATAAATTCGCAGAAGGGCAGACTTTATCTGGAGCAATTTCGACAGAACTTTGATTTAATTTATCACTATTATTGACCTGTTTATTAACTACCATTTTGCGGTAGAAGACTGAATATTAAACAACAAAATGCCGCCCATCAAAGCTAATTGTAAAGCTTTAAAATGAGTTAATTCACGGTTAAAAAAATTCATATTAAGTTAAAAAAATGGACTGCAAAATCACCGCCATAACATTGCTGCAATTGGCGTGAAATATCAGTACTATTGCGGATGAAAATCTAAAAGTATTATCCTATGTAAAAAAATCTCACACAACTAGCTTGCACGTATTTTCATCTATTCTTTATTAAACTTTATAAAAAAATAAATAATTTCACGAAACTCGATTTTTTCGTGGAGGGGTAAGAAATCGGGTTTTTAGAATAATTGTTTTTTATGAGAGATATAGATTATTATTCTTCATAATCTGTATCAATTTCAATATCAAGCGTTTCTTCATCAATTCGTATATATAAAATGTTAGGACGACAACAGACTTGACAATCTTCTACATAAGACTGTTGAGAGCCAGCACTGATATCAATAAACGTTAAATTTGGTTCTCCACAATAAGCGCAGTAATATTCAGCAGTATTTTGCATAATTAAAGGTCAAAGGTTTAAGGTTTAAGTCAACTGTCAACTGTCAACTAACTTATTTAAATTGATTAGTAGCTTCAGTTAAATGCTTTTGTAGTGTAGACTGTGGAAGTGGTCCTTGCAAGTGATTCCAAGGTAATATTTGCTCGGTTGACCAAGTATCGTAAACGTAGAAGTCTAATGGGGGAATTTGTTCTTTTAGTTCTTTGAAAGCACGTTTATAACTGCCCAAAGAATCCCCAAAGTTACGGGTAAGTTGTAAAAGTGGGAATAATCTTCTATCCCCCCTTGATAACAACGTTTGAATTATTGACCAATTGTAGCTTTCTGGACGAAAATCTATTCCTTGGGGCTTCAATTTTTTCTGCAATAATTTTAATCGTTTTTCTGCTTCTTTATTCACTCCAAACCATTGAAAAGGTGTATGCGCTTTAGGTACAAAAGTGCTGCATCCCAAGGTAAGCCGCAATCCAGGAGCAGCTTTTTTAATATTCTGCATCATGATTACAGTTGCATCTAAATCTTCTGGAGATTCCCCAGGAATTCCCACCATTCCGTAAAGTTTTAACCCTTTTAATCCGCCTTTTTTGGCATTTTCTGCGGCTTTGATAATATCTTCTTGTTCCAGCTTTTTATTAATAATCTCCCGGAGTTTTTCTGAACCACTTTCCACAGCAATTGTTAACGATTTTGTTCCTCTTTGAGCCAATGTTTTGGCTAATTCTTCTGTCACCGTATTAGTTCTTACCGAAGCAATACTCAAACGAACATCTTCGTATTTTGGCTGATTAATATAATCTAATAAACTCTCAAATTCGGGATGTTGTGTTACTGAAGCTCCTAATAATCCCAGACGATTTGTTACTTGTAAACCTCTTTCAATAGCGGGAATTAATGAATCATTCAAATTCGCAGTTCTAAAAGGTAAAGTGAGATAACTTGCTAAACAGAAACGGCACATTTCCGGACAGCTTCTCACCACTTCTACCATAAAAATGTTTTCCCAAGCGGCTTTTTCTGTGACTACCGTTGATGTTGATAAAGTGTTCCCCCGATAAGTTTGTTTTTGGACTTCTGCGGGAATTCCTGATGAAATTGGTTTGATAGATTTTATCGCACCATCTAAACTAAAATATTCAACTTCATACAAACTGGGAACATAAATTCCTGGTACTTGTGCAAGTGCTTTTAATATTGTTTCTCTATTCGCATTTCTAACTTCTTTATAAGCATTAATAAAATCATTTAACAGATTTTCGCCATCTCCCAACAAAACCACATCGAAAAAATCCGCAAAGGGTTCAGGATTCGCTGTTAAAACGGGACCACCACCAAAAACTATGGGATGATTATCTTGGCGTAAATTTGACTTAATCGGAATATCTAAAGATTCCAATAAATTTAAAATATTCACATAATCCAATTCCCACGACATGGAAAAACCGAATATTTCGGGATTTCGGGGAAGAGTTTCGCTAATATCGGTAAACAAGCGACTCACGTGTAAATCCCCACGCATCGCTAATGTTGCCCACACTACTTGATAACCCAAGCTGGTAATTCCCACAGTGTATTCATTGGGAAAAGCAAAGATAATAGGAATTGCGTTGTTATCAGGAGTCGCCGGAGTAAATAAAAGACTTTCCTTGGCAAATAAATCGGATGTCACAAGCGTTTTTTTTGGGATGTTCTTCCATATTTAATTTTAAGATATAGAATTGTCAGGTTAAAAAGTAAAGTGAATGCATTCGCAAGAATAATCGCTATATCTTGACGCAAAATTCCGTATATTAACCATAAAAAAATACCGATGATAAATGTAATTAACATCGTGTACGAAACATCTTTAGCTGACTTTGTTCGCCAAGTTTTGATCATCTGCGGTAAAAAAGCAGAGGTAGTTAAAGTCGCAGCGAGCAATCCGACAATTATCATTAGTTTTTTTTAAGGATAATGTGCTTTATATTTCTTCATATTAATAGATAAATGTATCGGGTGTGGCAATTTTAGATTTTGGATATTGCCAAAAGTTTGGGCTGTAGATTCTCTTCCCCCAAAACTTTCCAAGGCGGATTTTGGATTTTGGATTGTTTTTCCCGGCGGTTGAAACCGCGTCTACACAACCAAAACCCGCCGTGGCAGCGGGTTAAATTAGTTTTTAATAACCAAAGGTGTGACAGTCTACCACATTCTCAATATACATAGCTAAAGTCAGTACGTAGAAAAAGAGGGTTAATTAATTATGATTGGTTTGTTTTCATCACAACCATTGGGAGACGTAGCACTGCTACGTCTCTACATTATTTGTAAATTTTTATTTGGAAACTTTTTATAAAACTTTACACTGCCCCTGAAATCTTAATAAATGGTCACACAATACCAAAGCCACCATCGCTTCTACCATGGGTACTGCCCGTGGTAATACGCAGGGGTCATGTCTTCCTTTTGCCGCTAAAACTCCTGCTTCACCCGTTTTAGTGACTGTATTCTGTTCTTTCCTAATAGTTGCCGTAGGCTTAAAAGCTACCCTAATTATAATATTTTCCCCGTTAGATATTCCACCTTGAATACCACCGGAACGATTGGTTACAGTGCGGATATTACCTTGCTCATCTGTATAAAATTCATCGTTGTGTTCGATTCCCGTCAGCAAAGTTCCCGCGAAACCAGAACCAATTTCAAAACCTTTACTAGCGGGAAGCGACATTACACCTTTAGCGATATCAGCTTCCAATTTATCAAAAACTGGCTCACCCAAACCTTTGGGAAGGTTACGCGCTACACATTCCACTACTCCACCGATGGAATTACCATCTCTACCAACTTGCTCGATTAATTCAATCATCCGCTCGGCACATTCACCATCAGGGCAGCGAACAATATTGCTTTCAACTTGTTCTAAAGTAACTGTTTGTGCGTCAACTTCACCTTCTAAATCCTTGATACGCTTGACGTAACCGATGATTTCCACACCAGCCACTTGATGCAGAATTTTTTTGGCGATGGCACCTGCTGCGACTCTGCCAATTGTCTCTCGTGCCGAAGACCTACCACCACCTTGATAGTTACGAATACCATATTTAGCATCATAAGTCGCATCAGCGTGGGAAGGGCGGTACATTTGCACCATCTCGCTGTAATCTTGGGGACGAGTATCTTTATTTTTGACCAAAATCGATATTGGCGTACCTAAAGTTTGTCCCTGAAACACCCCCGAAAGAATTTCACATTGATCTGCTTCTTTACGAGGTGTAGTAATTTTACTTTGTCCAGGTCGCCGTCTATCCAATTCTACTTGAATTTCTTCGGCAGAAATTTCCAACTGTGGCGGACAACCATCAATTATCACTCCCACACCACCACCGTGGGATTCACCGAAAGTAGTAACGCGAAATAAATGACCAAAAGTGTTACCCATGATGATGTTGAGGAGAAAGTTTCCAGAAGTATTTTACAGCAATGTCTTTTTATGGCTTGAAAGCCACATATCCTAAGAATATATTTTTACCTTGACTATTGCTAGGGGTATAGTTTTGATATTTATGCAGATTTTTTAGATGATAGTCCGTGCAGACTGTGAAGGAGTCACAGTCTTGGCGGTTCCCGTCGATTGCGAACTCCTCAACCCGAAGGGACTTTGTTTGTGTAGGTGCGGTTTCAACCGCCAGTTTTACAATTAAAATCAAGAAAGATAGGTATTACCACAATAAACTATGAAAGCACAAGAAATAATGGGAACTGTCAATCAAAACGGTCAATTGTCTTTAGATGAACCACTAATGGTTAATACATCAAGCCGTGTCAAAGTAATTGTCTTATTTCTAGAACCGGATATAAATGACGAAGATGATGAATCTAAAAAGTTGGTGTTAGAAAGTCTTCAAACCTCACTGCAACAAGTAACACACGGAAAAACTAGACCTGTTTCAGAACTGTGGGACGGTATTGATGCAAAATGAGCCACCTTCAGTTCAAGTTAATTTTACAGATGAATTTAAGCAGCGACTACGTACTCTATCTAAAAAGTATCGTCATATTAGGTCTGATATTCAGCCAATTATTGAACAGTTACAAATTGGAGATTATTTAGGCGATCAAATACCTGGAACGGGTTATACCGTCTTTAAAATCCGCGTCCACAATAGTGATATACAAAAAGGTAAAAGTGGTGGTTATCGTCTCATTTACCAGTTGGAATCACCAACAAATATTATTTTACTACTTATCTATTCCAAGCTCGATCAAACTGATGTTACAGCAGAGGAAATTCAATCAGTTATTGAAAAGTTCCAAAAATATCAGTAGAACTATAAGTAACTTTTTACGATTATTTAGTCCGTGCAGACGATGAAGGAGTCACAGTCTTGGCGGTTCCCGTCGATTGCGAACTCCTGAACCCGAAGGGACTTTGTTTGTCTAGGTGCGGTTTCAACCGCCAGCTTTTTACAAAATTACACAGCAAAAACGCCTCCCGATTACTCGGAAAGCGTTTTCTATGTATTATTTAATTATTAACCATTGATTGCGGGAGCGCTAATTGCAACAGGTGCAGCATCAGCAGCAGCTAAATCTAAGGGGAAGTTGTGAGCGTTGCGCTCGTGCATTACTTCCATACCCAAGTTAGCTCTGTTCAATACATCAGCCC
>JAAUSO010000120.1 GCA_012033205.1 Richelia sp. SL_2_1
TAGGAGTTAGGAGTTTAGGAGTTAGAGTTAGGAGTTAGGAGTTAGGAGTTAGGAGTTAGGAGTTAGGAGTTAGGAGTTAGGAGTTAGGAGTGAGGGGTGAGGAGTTAGTTGTCCCCTTGTCCCCTTGTCCCCTTGTCCCCTTGTCCCCTAAACAGGTCGCTCTTCAATTACTTTGTCAATCAAACCGTATTCTTTGGCTTCTTCGGCGGACATGAAAAAGTCACGATCCATGTCTTTTTCGATTTTTTCGATTGGTTTACCAGTATTCTTGGCATAAATGCCGTTTAATTGGTGACGAATCCGCAAAATTTCTCTGGCTTCAATTTCAATGTCGGTTGCTTGTCCTCTCGCACCACCGGAAGGTTGGTGAATCATAATCCGCGAATGGGGTAACGCCAATCGCTTACCTTTGGTTCCACCAGCAAGCAAGAAGGAACCCATGGAAGCAGCTAAACCCACACAAATTGTCACCACATCCGACTTGATGTGCTGCATTGTGTCAAAAATCATCAATCCAGAGGTGACCATTCCACCAGGTGAATTGATGTATAAATAAATATCTTTACCTGGGTCATCCGAATCCAGATATAGCATCACCGCGACAATTTGGTTCGCGAGTTCGTCGTCAATATCTCGCGGCAGAAAAATAATCCGTTCGCGGTAAAGACGATTGTAAATATCAATCCACTGAGTATATTGTTCCCCCGGCATCCGGTAAGGAACTTTTGGCACGCCAATAGGCATAATTCTATAACTCCGTTTTATAGTGTACTGGGAATGGGCAATCAATTTTGGATTTTAGATTTTGGATTTTAGATTTTAGATTTACGTTTATGCGGAGCCATAATTAAAACTGAATTGTTTGAAACCGTGAATAATTCAATCCAAAATCCTTTGATCTAAAATCTAAAATTGTTTCAGTGAGTAATTTAATCCGATTAAGATATGCAAACCTATTATTAAAGGATGCTAGCGGCTACAGGATGGGCAAGTTCTTCTTTTTCAAACACCCGGTCAATTAAGCCGTATTCCACAGCAGCTTGAGGTGTCAGGTAAAATAAGCGATCCATATCCTTCTCAATTCTTTCAGTAGTTTGCCCGGTATTACGAGAAAGAATATCTAACATTGTCCGCTTATTTGCCAAAACTTCTTTAGCTCGGATTTGAATATCCGTTGCTTGACCTTGGGCATAGCTTTTTGGCTGATGCAGAATAATAGTAGAGTGAGGTAAGCTAGCGCGACAACCTTTAGAACCAGCACTTAAGAGCATTGCAGCCATTCCCATTGCCGAACCAATACAAATGGTGTGAATGGGAGGCTTAATATATTTAATCGTATCGTAGATAGCAAAAGCTTCAGTTTCAAAGCCAACGGGGTCGCCACCGTAACTAGAAGTACCAGTAGAATTGATATAAATTTTAATTGGTTTTTCTGGGTCATCTGACTGTAAATAAAGCAGTTCGGCGATGATAAGTTCCGTAACCGCAGGCACCAGAGGCATCCCAAGATACACGATGCGTTCTTTCAATAGTAAAGAAGGTAAATCCGGCGGTGGTGTGCGAGTAAAGCTATCTCCGCCGTAATAAGGCGCTTGCACAGCCTTGATGGGGGAATTTTCCATTTTTCAACTGTTGCCTGAATAATGCTGTTAACTGTAGTACATATTAACGCGATGCAAGGGACTGTGGAGGTGTGGATTTCTCGCTTTTTATTTTCTTTTCTATAATTTGTAATTTGTCTTTTGTAATTTGTCTGACGTAAATATTAGGTTATCGGCAGAAATTCACAAAAATTCAAATTAATACATCATTGTCAATTCGACAACTATCACACACAGAAGTCGGGTTTTTACCAGAATTGTCAGTTACTACAGAGATTTATCCTCAAAACCCGACTTCTAACCCCACGAAAAATTAAGGTTTTACAGTTTTCTGATGATTTAAGCAGCAATCTAATTCGTGAACATCGAACTCATATTAAAGTTAACAGGAATACAATTGATTCCATCAAAAAATCAAATATCAACCAACTGTACAAATTGCTCTTAATTTAATTTTTAAGTAAGTAAGATTATGAATATCATTTAAGATATCCAACTCATGCAGAAGTTTTCCTTTCTGGAATCAGCTGCATTCTGGAGTTGTTTATATATAGTGTATATTCCGTGAAAGGAACCGCAACCAATATGAAAGTTAGCTTGTTGCCCGAACTAAATGATCGCAATCTAGATGCAAATCAATCAAGCTCTCAACGTCAGTTGGCAGTTTCTCTGACTGCTCAGGTAGAAAACCTCGATCGCAACGTTCCTCTCAACTTATGTTTGATTCTAGACCATAGCGGTTCCATGAACGGTCGTCCCCTGGAAACTGTCAAAAAAGCCGCAAACCGTATTGTTGATCGACTTAAAAATGGCGATCGCCTGAGTATTGTAGTTTTCGATCACCGGGCTAAGGTACTCGTTCCCAATCAGGTAATTGAAGATAGAGAAGGTATAAAACAAAAAATAAATCGTCTCAGTGCGGATGGTGGAACTTCCATTGATGAAGGTTTGCGTTTGGGAATTGAGGAATTGGCAAAGGGGAAAAAGGAAGCAATTTCTCAAGCTTTTTTATTAACTGACGGTGAAAACGAACATGGTGACAACAACCGCTGTCTAAAATTTGCTCAATTGGCTGTGGATTACAGCTTAACGTTGAATTCTCTGGGATTTGGCGATAATTGGAACCAAGATGTTCTCGAACAAATTGCTGATGCTGGTGGTGGTAGTTTGTCACATATCGAACAACCAGAGGAAGCGGAAAATAAGTTTAATCAGCTATTTAGCCGTATTCAAACCGTCGGTTTAACCAATGCTTATCTACTATTTTCTCTAATGCCCAAAATACGATTAGCAGAACTTAAACCAGTTGCCCAAGTATTCCCTGATACGATTGAATTACCAGTGCAGCAAGAAGCAGACGGACGTTTTAGCGTGCGTTTGGGTGACTTAATGAAGGATAGTCAAAGAACAGTTTTAGCAAATATTTATTTAGGGCAATTACCAGAAGGTACCCATACTATTGCTCAATTACAGGTTCGTTACGATGACCCAGCAAGTAATATGACAGGGTTACTTTCGGAAACTATCCCCGTAGAAACTCATGTAGTTCAATCATACCAACCTGTAGTCAATCCCAAAGTTCAACCCCATATTTTAGCATTAGCCAAGTATCGGCAAACCCAGCTTGCAGAAGCCAAACTCCAACAAGGCGATCGCGCTGGTGCTGCTACAATGTTACAAACCGCAGCCAAAACAGCTTTGCAAATGGGAGATAACAGTGCAGCAACAGTTTTACAAACTTCTGCGACCCGTTTACAATCTGGAGAAGAACTATCAGAAGCAGACCGTAAAAAAACCAGAATCGTCTCTAAAACTACATTACAAGATTCTTAATTGATAGTGGACAGTTGACAGTGGACAGTTGACAGTTGACAGTTGACAGTGGACAGTTGACAGTTGTTTTATTAACTCCTAACTCCTAACTTTTAACTCCTAACTCCTAACTTTTAACTACTAACTACTATCCACTAACCACTAACTTGTCACTCCGTGAAACCAAAACTATTTTTTGTTATTTCTGTATTCGTATTATTTTTAATTGCTGGTTGTCAACTGCTGTTAACACAACCAGTTAGTCCTCATTTAACAATGGGTAATCCCAGTAATGCAGGAGAAAATCCTGATAATTATCTCATCATAAAACCCCAATATGCTTTATCATACAATCGGGAACGAGGTACACTAAATTGGGTCGCTTGGCAACTAAATCAAAGTTGGTTGGGTAATATTCAACGTCAAGATGATTTTCGTCCTGATGATTCTCTACCAGAAAGCTGGTATCGTGTAAAACCTGGCGATTATACTGGTAGCGGCTATGACCGAGGACATATGGTTGCTTCTGCTGATAGAACAGCCAAGATAGAAGATAATTTAGCTACTTTCTTGATGACCAACATTGTCCCGCAAACTCCTGAAAACAACCGGGGTGCGTGGCGAGAATTAGAAGAATACTGTCGGTATTTGGTAAAACAAGGTAAAGAACTTTATATTATTGCTGGTGTTGATGGAAGTTCTAAAAAAATTGGTAGAACTAAGCAAGTGACTGCACCTGCATCAACTTGGAAAGTGATTGTGGTTTTGGAACAACCGGGACAAGATATAAGGGCAATATCTGAAAATACTAGAGTTATTGCTGTAAACATTACCAATCGTAAAAATACAGGTGATGATTGGAAAAAATATCTACTCTCTGTTGATCAACTGGAAGCGAAAACAGGTTACAATTTCCTCGACCGAGTTCCAGAATCGGTTCAGCAGGTAATTGAAAGTCGAGTCGATCGGGGTAGTGTTCGGTAGGGTTAGAAGTCGGGTTTTGACCAGGATTCTTTGTTAGTACAGATATTTATCTTAAAAACCCGACTTCTGTGATACTCTATCAACCATCCACTATCAACCATCCACCATCAACTATCAACCAATTATTAAGTTTCCACAGTTTTTGTTGACAAACCAACCCAATCTCCAGATTTTATTTGACCAACGATGTAAACATCGATTTCAACTTCACCTATTTTGTAAACTTGAATATTGTCTAAATTTTGCTTTAAAGTTTCTAAAAGAGTTTGATATTTTTTTACTGTTTCTCTTTCCTCATCGTCGTACCAGTCTTTTTCAGTTGTAGCTGACTGAAAAAAATTATCTATCTGTAGTATTTTGACAGGAGCTTCTAAGGAATGATTCGTTTTTTCTAGTAAATGATGAATACTAAATTCTTTTAATTCTTGATTAGACCATATAAAAACATCAAAAGGATAATCTGATTCACTCATCCATACTAAATTTTGAGAAAGGGATTGCAATTTTTTCGGAATATCAAACTCGTTATTATTCATAATTAATATCAAATTCGTGAGCATCGAAATTATATATTTTGAACGCAGAGGAACGCAAAATTAAGCGCAGAGGAACGCAGAGGTTTTTTCATAACTTTCGTTCTACTGACTTTTTAATATTACTTTTTCTTTGCTTTCCAAGTTCCACCATAAACATAAAATGGGTTATTTTGACTAACTTTTTTCCAACATTGCGGACATACAAAAACCCAATCGCCATTTTCGGAATACTTTACTCTGTACAATATAAATGAAGATTGACCACATAGGGAGCAAAGTTTATTACGTAAGGAACGTGCCATTTATCAGTTATCAGTTATCAATTATCAGTTATCAGTTATCAGTTATCAATTATCAATTATCAGTTATCAGTTATCAATTAACAATAATCCCTTTTCAATCATCATTAGTTGGGTTTTTTCTATAATTATCCATAATACAATGAGAAATTTTCACAAAACTCCGACTTTTCAATCTAACTTGTGATATCAAGTCCGGATGATTACTCCTATCCCGTTCAAAAATTACCGTTCTCTATGAAATCTCTTTTCTCCGCGTTCTCTGCGTCTCTGCGGTTTTGTTTTCGTTAATATTCTACCGGCAAAGGAGTAGTTATGATTCAAGCAACTGTGCAAAAAACTCAAAATTATTTTTCTTTCTACTCCCTTTATAACAAGTGTTTAACCGGACATCATAATGAACTAAAAATAATCGATGCAGTTAATTAAACCGCATCGATTGCATTAGTTTTACTGGATTTAGACATACTCCAAAAACTTACGCAAATGCAGAAGCTTGGGGTTTTGCAAAAATCATTCTACCGGCTGAAGTCTGCAACGAACTGGTAACTACAACTCGCACTTCACCACCAACAAAAGGACTGCCTTCTTCAACCACTACCATCGTACCGTCATCTAAATAGCCGATACCTTGACTGGGTTCTTTACCTTCTTTGAGTATTTTCAAGTCGATATTATCACCGGGTAAATAATTTGGTCGTACTGCATTTACCAAATCATTTACATTCAAAACAGATACTTTCTGTACACTAGCAACTTTTGATAAATTGTAATCGTTAGTTAAGAGAGTCGCGTTGATTTCTTGAGTAAACTTGACTAACTTCGCGTCTACTGTTGAAATATCATCATAATCAATTGAATTAATTACAATCCGTTCGGGATAAGCCGTTTGAATTCGGTTGAGAATTTCTAACCCCCGTCTTCCCCTTACCCGCTTTTGATCTTTACTAGCATCAGCTACTTGTTGTAACTCTAATAAATAAATTGCGGTACGAGAAGTTGTCCTTCCAGGAAGCCGGTTTCTAGGAGCGTTTCAATGCGACCATCAATAATACAGCTAGTATCTAAAACTTTAGTAGAAGCAGGTTTTAAAGTTCCTTCTGCTACCATCGTTTCTAATGTATTCGGATTAATTAATCTTAATAAACCGCGTCCATGGGTATCTGCTAAATTCATGCCACTATACGCCAAAGTTATACTACCCATAACAGCGACTAATGGTTTGATAAAGCTAAAATCATCGGGAATTGGTAGTAAGAATAGGGGAGCCAACATTAAGTTAGCTACCAACAATCCAATTACTAAACCAATTGAACGTGTCAAAATAACTTCAAGGGGTAATTCTCGGACTTGTGATTCCAAGCGACGATATCCGGTTTGAACTCGGAGTCCGACAGCACCACCAATGATAGCTGCAAAAGCTGCAACAATGAAGCGTAAAGCTTCTAGATTCGTTACACTGTCTAATGTCCCTTCGGGTAATAAATCGGTGCTGTAATAACCTATCCCCGTTGCTGCTAAGACGAATGAGAAAATAATAATAGCGTCAAACATGATTGTATTGTTTTCCTGCAACTGCATTACCTGATTAGATCAAGTAATTTTGTATATAACCGGGTTAAAAATCTTAAAAATATTTGCAGTTATCCGTGATTGTTTGGGATAAAGGGTCTGCAATTATTATAACCAAATATTTTCAGCTTCTTTATTATGGTATTTTTGTTATAAAATCGGACAAAAATGTAAATTTTTCATTATTTTTTAGTATTTATTATTAATTTGTAATCTAAGTTAAACTGTTTTTCATAATGCCCCATAAACTTATTAGTTCAGTGAGTTCCCGATTCCCTAATGCTGCCTACATACACATTCCTTTTTGCAGACGACGCTGCTTTTACTGTGATTTTCCCATATATGTGGTAGGAAACACCATCAGGGGTGAAACATCCGGTTCAATTTCTCAATATGTTGAAGTTTTATGTCAAGAAATCGCTAAAACCCCTACTGATAGTAAACTTAATAAACCTTTAGAAACAATTTTTTTTGGTGGTGGTACTCCTTCATTACTTTCTACTCAACAATTACAAAAAATATTAGAAGTTTTAGATGGGAAATTTGGTATTGACACTTCGGCAGAAATTTCCATGGAAATTGATCCAGGTACTTTTGACTCATCTCATTTACAAGGATATATAAATGCAGGTGTAAATCGCTTCAGTTTAGGGCTACAAGCTTTTCAAGAAAAATTATTGCAATATGCCGGACGCTATCACACCGTTGCGGATATTTTTACTGCTGTTGATGTAATTTATCAAGCTGGTGTAATTAACTTTAGCATAGACCTAATTTCTGGTTTACCGCATCAGACTTTAGATATATGGGAAGAATCATTATTTGCATCAATTAAAATTGCACCTACACATATATCTATATATGACTTGACAATCGAGCCTGGTACTGCTTTCGGACGTTATTACAAACCGGGCGATCGTCCTTTACCCACGGATGAAACAACGGTAAAAATGTACCGGATGGCACAAGACATTTTAACGTCAGCAGGTTATGAACATTATGAAATTTCTAACTACGCCAAACCGGGATATCAATGTCGTCACAATCGAGTTTATTGGGAAAATAATTCTTATTACGGTTTTGGAATGGGTGCAGCGAGTAATGTTATGGGGAAACGGTTTACTCGTCCCCGCAAAACCAAAGAATATTACGCTTGGGTGAATGGTGGAAGTATAATCGATTCCGAAGTTACAACGCCCCATGAAGTTTTATTAGAAACCTTAATGTTAGGATTACGTTTGGCAGAAGGAGTAAATTTGCAAATATTAACAGAACAATTTGGCGAAGATAAAATTACAGAAATTTTACAAGTATTACAACCTTATTGCGATCGAGGTTGGGTAAAAGTGCTAGATGGAAGGTTGCAATTAGATGATCCCGATGGATTTTTATTCTCTAATGTTGTGTTAGCAGAGTTATTTGAAAAGCTAACCACGGATTGAAAAGGATTACACTGATTTCACGGATTTAATTACCTATTCCCTATTCCCAATTACCTATTCCCTATTCCCTATTCCCTATTACCTATTCCCTATTACCTATTCCCTATTACCTATTCCCTATATGGAACTTTTAGTCAAAAATCTTAGCACTATAGCAATACATATTTGTCAATTATTAGCCTTATTCGTTATTTCTATTGGTCTTCTCAAAGGTTTAATTATCTTTTTGCGGAATGCTTTATCTTTTTCAGCTTCTGCTAAAACCTTTCAGGAAAGCCGCTTGCAGATGGGTTATTCCTTTTCCTTGGGATTGAACTTTTTAATTGGTGGTTCTATTCTCAGAACTACCATAACCCCCAATTGGGAGGATATTGGACGATTAGCTGCAATTATTGTGATTCGGACAATTTTAAATTACTTGTTACTGAGAACTATCCAAATATCGATTCCGGAAAATGGTTCATCAGAATTAAATAGTTCTCTCGATATGAAAAAATCTTTACATGAGAAAACCGTGGATTAATTATTAATTAATTGGATTAAAAATTAATTCCGGTTATTAAAAATCATGAAGTAATTTGGTTTAAAAAAAGTGAAATTGCACCAAAAGCATTTCACAAATCTTAACTCGGATATTTCTTAAGGTACAATCAACACCGGACAAGGAGACAGATTAATCACGCGATTGGTAACACTATCATGGGAACCGTCATCGGTTAATCCTAATCCACGACAGCCCATAACGATTAAATTTGCTTTGATCTCGTCGGCAACATCGCAAATTACAAAGGCTGGTTTACCTGATTTTTCTAAGATTTCGGCTTCTATCCCCTGAGCAGAAAAGAAAGCTTGAGCATCTTTGAGTAATTGTTCAACCTTTTTTACTGACTTCATCGCATCATCCTGGGGGGATTCTTCAGGGGTAATTTCTTCGACTACGCTCAGCAATATCAGGTTGCTTTGGTACTTTTGTACAATCTCGGCAACTACCTCTGCTGCCTCTCGTGCTTCCCGACTTTGATCTACTGAAAAAAGAACAGTTTTAAACATATTTCACCTCTGACCCGTAACTCTGTAAAATCTTGATAGTCCTATTTTCAATCACATTAACAAAAAGGCGATCGGGAGAGTTTAATTATGTCCAAAAAATCTTTAGCAAATTTGTCTAAAAGTGATTTGCAAGGTAAACGTGCTTTGGTACGAGTTGATTTTAACGTTCCTTTGGATGATGCAGGTAATATTACGGATGATACCCGTATCCGGGCTGCTCTCCCCACAATTCAAGATTTGATTAGCAAGGAAGCCAAGGTGATTCTAGCTAGCCATTTTGGCAGACCAAAGGGTGAGGTTAAGGATAAACTACGATTAACCCCTGTCGCCAAACGTCTTTCTGAGTTGTTGGGTAAAGAAGTTATCAAGTGCGATGACTGTATTGGTGATGAGGTGACAAGCAAAGTCGGGGGATTACAAAACGGAGGCGTTCTATTATTAGAAAATGTCCGCTTCCACAGTGAGGAAGAGGATAATGACCCCGAATTTGCCAAAAAATTAGCTGCAAATGCTGATTTGTATGTAAATGATGCTTTTGGTACTGCACACCGCGCTCATGCTTCTACTGAAGGTGTCACTCATTATTTGAGTCCTTCTATTGCTGGATATTTAATTGAGAAGGAATTAGAATATTTACAAAACGCCATCGAAAATCCCCGCCCTCCTTTAGCTGCAATTATCGGTGGTTCTAAGGTTTCTAGCAAAATCGGTGTAATTGAAACCCTACTCGATAAATGCGACAAATTAATCATCGGTGGTGGAATGATTTTTACATTCTACAAAGCCCGTGGGTTAAATGTTGGTAAGTCTTTGGTGGAAGACGACAAGCTAGAATTAGCAAAAACTTTGGAAGCGAAAGCTAAAGAAAAAGGTGTAGAATTTTTGTTACCTACAGATGTAGTTGTAGCAGATAACTTTGCACCTGATGCTAATTCCCAAACTGTTAGTATCGATAATATTCCTGATGGTTGGATGGGTTTAGATATCGGTCCTGATTCCATTAAAACGTTCCAAGAAGCTCTTGCAGACTGTAAATCAGTTATTTGGAATGGTCCGATGGGTGTGTTTGAATTCG
The DNA here is from genome assembly GCA_012033205.1 of Richelia sp. SL_2_1. GTDB lineage: Bacteria > Cyanobacteriota > Cyanobacteriia > Cyanobacteriales > Nostocaceae > Rivularia. The sequence goes on from JAAUSO010000120.1 coordinate 10,372, forward strand.
ATAAATTCGCGGTTGGTACTGAAGCTGTAGCTCGCGCATTAGCAAATCTGAGTAAGCAAGGTGCTACTACCATTATTGGTGGTGGTGACTCTGTTGCAGCCGTGGAAAAAGTTGGTTTAGCTGACCAAATGAGCCATATTTCGACTGGAGGTGGTGCTAGTTTGGAATTGCTTGAAGGTAAGATTTTACCCGGAATTGCAGCCCTCGATGATGCCTAATTATTCAATTTACCGCTTAGAACCCGATAAAATCATCCGGTTCAATTAATCAGTCATCACCAACCGATTGGGGGATTCTCCCCCCAAGCCCCCCGATTGGAGAAGAACCTTAACATATCACAAATACTTTTTTCGCCAAGCTGCTTTAACCTTCAATATTTTCACTCTTCAGCTTTGTCGATAATGGCTTGAGAAATAGCCATGCAATAAAAAATGTTACTGCGGTAAACAATTGCACCAAATCTAATGCCGATAGATAACCATCTGAAAATGAAGCAATACTTCTATCTATGATCCCAAATAACCAGCATGATATGCCAAACAACCAAACACCATTTTTGAGATTTTCAATAAATCCTTTCGTTTCTAGCGATTTCTGCTTATTCATGATTTCCTATTTTGTAAAAAAAATAGCAAGCTGTAAATATGAATCTCTCGATACATCTTTAGAATTCTTAACTTTGTGACTTTATATTAATAAATATTTCTATTAGTTGACAGATGACATTTTATATAAAATACAAAATTACCTGACTGAATTTTGATTATAAGCAAGTTACCTCAGTAGTTTTGTGCCAATTTTGACCAAATGATTTATCAACCTTTAACTACAAGTGCGTTTTCCGATTCGGACACGCACTCATTATTTAACATTTGATGAAAAACATGGGAAGTAAAATTTTATTGATACCTGGCGACTTTTCAAAGATTCTCTTAAATATTTTCGATTTTAGATTAAAAGTTACTGTGGGTTATGAGAAAATAATTTTACCCTAAAAATATCTTTGCGTCTTTCCGCCTTTAGGTGAGATTATTAATAAAAAATGGCAATAGCAATCGATTTTGGCACTAGTAACACCGTCATTGCTCGTTGGAATCCGGTAACTCAACAGCCAGAGACTTTAAATATCCCAAAATTATCTATTCAACAAGGTTTGAATCCACCGTTGATTCCTAGTTTGTTGTATGTAGAAGATGCATCAATTGCTCAAGTTTTAATTGGACAACAAGTTCGCGATCGCGGTGTTAATATCAAAGGTGATTCGCGGTTTTTTCGCAGCTTTAAACGGGGAATTGGTGCGGATATTCAAGGTTTTTTACCGGAATTGGATGGACGGAATATTACTTTTGAACAAGTCGGTGAATGGTATTTGCAAAAAATCATCGAGGAGTTATCCTCTGTTGAAGGTGGTTTAGATTCTTTAGTGTTAACTGTTCCGGTAGACAGCTTTGAAGCTTATCGTCACTGGTTGGGAAAGGTTTGTGAACCGTTGGCTATAGAACAGGTGCGGATGTTGGATGAACCGACAGCGGCGGCTTTGGGTTATGGTTTAACTGGAGAAGATTTGTTGTTAGTCGTTGATTTTGGTGGAGGAACTTTAGATTTATCTTTGGTGCGTTTGGATCAAAGTCTTCAACAAGAAAGTAAGAAACCTTTGGGCTTTTTACTAAAATTTGCTAATAAGTCTTTAGCTGAAAATTCTAAACAAAAGGTGAAAACTGCCCGTGTACTTGCAAAAGCTGGTCAAAATTTGGGTGGTACAGATATTGATAATTGGTTAACTGATTACTTTGCAAAAACTCAAAATTTAGTAGTAAGTCCTTTAACAACTCGACTCGCGGAAAAATTGAAAATTCAGCTTTCTACCCAAAATCAAGCTAGTGAAGTTTATTTTAATGATGAAACATTTGAAAGTTACGAGTTGGAATTAAACCGCGATACATTTGAAAGTATTTTGCAAGAGCATTCATTTTTTGCAATGCTTGATGAGTTAATGACACAGTTATTGCAGCAAGCTCGTCGTCAAGGAATCGAAACTGCGGATATTAATGCAGTATTGTTAGTGGGTGGTAGTTCTCAAATTCCAGCGGTGCAGAAGTGGATTAAAAATTACTTTGATGCTGACAAAATTCGTAGTCAACAGGCTTTTGAAGCTATTGCTCACGGAGCATTACAATTAGCGAGCGGTGTGGAAGTCAAGGATTTTCTCTATCATAGCTACGGAATTCGCTATTGGAATCGCCGCCAAAATTGTCACAATTGGCATCCTATCATCAAAGAAGGGCAACCTTATCCGATGAATAAGCCAGTAGAATTATATTTGGGTGCTTCCCTAGAAAATCAACCGAGTATAGAATTAATTATCGGAGAATTAGCAGCGCAAAGTGGTGGAACCGAAGTTTATTTTGATGGCGACAGGTTAATTACTCGTCGTGTAGAAACTAGCACAACTGTAGTAAAACCTCTCAATGATAGCGATGGTGCAAGAAACATTGCTCAACTGACACCGCCGGGATTTCCAGGAAGTGATAGAGTAAAAGTTTTTTTAGAAGTTGACGAACAACGATTTTTAAGAATTACAGTTGAAGATTTATTGAGCGGTGAAACGTTATTAGAAAATCAAATTGTAGCGCAGTTGAGTTAATTAATTTGGGAATTGGGAATAGGGCATTGGTAATTGGTAATTGCAATTTAGAGCAGTTTCAATTGCCTACAATAGATAATGTAGAGACAGTGTACACGTGTTGAAATTTTTAATCAAAGCCATTTAATCAAAGCCATGCAAAGCACAGAAACTACAATAGAACTTCGTTTATGGACGGTTAAAGAATACCATAAGATGGCAGAAGCTGGTATTTTTGATGAAGACGAACGAGTTGAGCTTTTAGAAGGGAAAATAATTTGGATGAGTGCTATAGGAACAGCCCATCGTTCTGCTGTAGGAAGAACTAATAAGTATTTGCAAAAGCATTTAGGTGATAATAATCAGGCTTGGATATCAATTCAAGATCCAATACAGTTAGATGATTATTCTCAACCAGAGCCTGATATTGCAGTTGTCAAAATTGACCAATTAGATTACGCTGACCATCATCCTACACCTGATGAGGTTTATTTAGTTATCGAAGTTGCGGATACTACTTTTAAAAAAGATTGTGAAACAAAAGGGAAGGCTTATGCAGCAGCAGGTATTGCTGATTATTGGGTTTTAGATGTAATTAATCGTCAACTTCATGTATTTAGAGAACCTAATGAAAATGGTTATAAAAGTGAAGTGATATTGAGAGAAAGTGAGAGTATTTCGCCTTTGCAGTTTCCCGATTTGAGTATTGATATTTTAGCAATGTTGCCACCAGTAATTGATAGTAAGTAAGTGGGTCAAATTAAATATAAAACCTCACCCTCAATCCCTCTCCGTATATTAGGAGAGGGAGCAGTACGGCAGGGTGAGGTCTTATCTTATATTGAATTACGCCTACCTCTTAATACTAAAGTTTAAAATTCATTTCTCGTGGGGTGAGAAGTCGGGTTTTTATGTTAAATATCTGAACATACAACAAAATCATCCTAAAAACCCGACTTCTGGCTGTGGTTTCTGTTCTCTAATAATAAGATTAAATCGAATAATAAAGCGGAAAAGATTTTGCATCTTTGGGTTTTACATATACCTTTTGTTGGGGTTCTAAATGTAATTCATCAAATCGATCTCGTGTTAAATGGGCTGTTACAACTTGTCCATCATCTAAAGTTAACTCTGCTTGAATTTCCCAACCTAAATGTATTAATCTACTAACTCTAGCTGGAACTGTGGTTCCGTTGGGGGAAGTCTCAACAATCACATCTTGAGGACGTAGAAACATTTCTGATTGCGGTGAATCGAACCCATTACTTTGAAATATTCCCGAAGTACTTGGTAAAATATTCACAGGACCAATAAAACTCATCACAAAAGCTGTAGCGGGATGGTCATAAATTTCTGCTGGTGTACCAATTTGTTCTACCTGACCTTTATTCATTACCACAACTTGGTCAGAGACTTCCATCGCTTCTTCTTGGTCGTGAGTCACAAATACTGTGGTAACATGGACTTCATCGTGCAATCGTCGTAACCAAGCGCGTAAATCTTTACGTACTTTTGCATCCAGCGCTCCAAAGGGTTCATCTAACAGTAACACTTTTGGTTCTACCGCTAAAGCTCTTGCTAATGCAACCCTTTGTCTTTGTCCCCCGGAAAGTTGGGATGGATACCTGTCTCCGAGTCCACTTAATTGCACTAAATCCAACAACTGCTCGACTCGTGCTTTAATTTTTGCTTTGGGTGCCTTACTAATTTCTAAGCCAAAAGCAATATTTTTTCTTACCGTCATATGCTTAAACAAAGCATAGTGTTGAAACACAAACCCGATATTTCGCTCTTGTACGCTTTGATATGTGGCATCTTTACCAGTTAACCAGATTTTGCCGCTATCTGGCATTTCCAAACCCGCAATTAGTCGCAATAGAGTAGATTTTCCCGAACCCGAAGGACCTAACAACGCTACTAGTGAACCGCTTTTGATTTCCAAGCTGACATTATCCACGGCTTTGAAACTATCAAACTGCTTGCACACATTTTCAACTAATATGCCCACTGTTCAAACATCCTTTCTAACTAATCTACGGTTTACTGGTAGAGATGCAGTGTTTTATATATACCATAAAATTTCTAGTTTTAAATTTTAGATTAATAGATTACTACTGCTTTGTCAGAGAACAGAAGTTTAAACGAATAGTAATATAACGTTCAAAATGATTAGAACAGCTAAAAGTAAGCCATTGACGACAAAATCACGTTGATGCTGTTTAAATTTTCTTTCAAATAAAGCCCCTCCTTTCGCAAACAAAAAAACTTTTATAGACTTGGGTATTTTGTCATAATAAGGCTTATATCGCAGTAGATTTTTAATTAATTGTAAGCTTCCGTAAACAGTAGTTCCAAAAAGTGCTAACCGGAAGATGCTGTATAGATTAAAATAGTTCTCCATTAGATATGTTTGAGGATGATTTTTACGGCGATCGCCAGAATAGCAGCGATAATACTACCAGTCAAAGTTATTTTGACAATACGGTTATATTTCCGTACTTCTATATCGGCTAATTCTTCTGCGACTTCAATTCCTTTACTAGCTGATTGTTTAGCATATTTACTTAACTCAAAAGCTAAAGTTGAAACAACGGAAATAATTACCGCTGCATCATCAGCGAGTCCAACGAAAGGAATTATATCGGGAATTGCATCGAAAGGCGAAATCAGATAAAGTAAAGAACCAATTGCTAATGCTTTCGATTTCCAAGCGACTTTTGGATCTACAGCCAGTTGGAATAATGATTGAATTTTCGGCCAAATTTCCTTAATTTGACCTCGATTCATCGATGGTAATTTTGCTGCTATTTTCTGAATATCTTGGGGATTTGCCGATTTTACCAGTTGATGAAATATATTTTTGATTTTACTACTATTGCTGGCAGTTTCTAACTTTTTATCGACTTCTTCAATAGCTTCTACTGTTTGAATTTCTTCTTCTTCTTCTTGTTCTTTTTTAGTTAACTGATTAAAAAGTTTTTTGAATTTATTTGGATTTGAATTTGGATTTGTTTTTGCTGTTTGTTCGTTAATTTGGGGTTTATTTTGTTCAATAACATCTTCCGAAATTTTTAATTGAGTGGGAACATCATCATCTTTTTTGAAAACATTCTGTATAAATGATTTCAATTTACTTTTTATATCGCTTTGTTTATTAGTTGTAGTTTCTACCTCTTTCGTGGCTAATTCCATATCTGGCGCAGTTGTTTGCTCGGAATGGGAGTGTTTGCGGAACTTATTCCAGATTTGCGGAAAAAATCCCTTGTTTGCTTCAGAGGAAGTTTCAATTGCGGGTGATAGTTGGATATCTGTAGTCGGTGGATTATCGTTGTCATCTGGTTGTTTTTTTGACTTGCCAAAAAATCTATCTTTGATTCCCATAGTCATCACCTGATATTTTCACTCTATTTCTAAATATAAGCAAATTGTTTGCTGTTAAGTAGGTTCGTTTTGAAAATTGTAATTAGAGGGCGAGGGAGTAGTGGCAAGGCAAAGATATTGGTAAGATATAAAGATAGTGATGATGTTCTTGTTTCATATAATGTAGTTTTAATGAAAACCAGTATAAAATTATGACAAATCAACCATATTCAGAACAAACAATTGGTAACTTGACTAGAGTACAACTAGAAGAAATTATTAAAGCGATCGCTAAAAAAACTATTCAACAAGAGATGATAGCTACTGGGCAAAATAAATCTCAATATGCCGCAGAAACTTTTGGTGCTTGGGAAGACGAACGAACCGATGAGGAAATTATCAAGGAAATCTATGATAATCGTAATAGCAATTTAACATTAACATAATTTGCATTATGAAATATTTACTTGATACTGATATTTGTATCTATTGGTTAAAAGGTAAAACTACAGTTAAAAATAGAGTAAACAAAGTAGATTGGACGGAGATTGCTATTTGTGTAATTACTGCTTCAGAACTCTATTTCGGTGCATATAACTCCAGTAAAATCGAAAAAAATTTAATAGCTGCTGAAACTTTTATTCAATCTCTTGCTGTCTTAGATTTGAGTAATGACACCCTCAAAAAGTTTGGTCAATTAAAAGCGCAACTTCGTCAAGCAGGAAAACCTGTTGCAGATTTTGATTTACTTATTGCTAGTGTTGCTTTGACAGAAAATTTAATTTTAGTTACTAATAATAGCCGTCATTATCAGCGTATTTTAGGATTAAATTTAGATAATTGGAGTGTTGTATAAATAAAATTTACCGCTTATATTAATGTCGTTCTATCAACTAAAAATAAAAACATACATTCCCACACTAAACGAGGTTGTGCATAAGATAGTAAATATTTACGAGTCTTTTCAAGTTGTTGAATAATATTTGGTTGTTTTAAATTTTGCCAATATACTTGTTGTAAATAATCAACTAACCATAATTGTGCTTCGTTATCTAAAGTCTTGTCAACTTGTTTAGCTAATTCTAATGCAGAACGATAATTTTTAGGTACTTGAGTACAGGAATTTAATAAATCTAAAGGAATATTTTGCATTTGTTCATAAGCTTCAATAGCTTTTCCTGGACTACCTGCGGCGATATTCAACACTGTGGGATGATTTAATATTTCACTGTTTCCTGATAATGTTAAAACTTGAGACATTGAGGCTATATCTAAACAGTAAAAATGGATTTTTTGACATCTAGAAACTAACGTTGTTAAAAGAGAATCGGGTGTTGGTGCAATTAAAATTAAGGTTGCTTTTCCCGGTTCTTCTAAAGTTTTGAGTAAAGCATTTGCCGCAGATTCTGCCATTGTTTCGGCTTGTTCTAAGACTACTAAATTCCGAGATGCTTCTAAAGGTGGACGACTCAGAAATTCAGTAATTTCGCGAATTTGTTCTAAGCGAATAATTGGCGGTGCTTTGCGTTTTAATCCTTTTTCAGCAGCTTCTGAAGCAGTTAATAACTTTCCTTGATATTGGTAACTTGGTTGTACCCAAAGTAAATCGGGATGGTTTCTTTTTGCTATTTTACTTTTAATAATGTTGATATCTTGAGGGTTTTTAGTAAATAGCAATTCTACAAAACATTGTGCAGTTAAACTTCGTCCCACGCCAGAAGAACCTACAAATAAATATGCTGGTGCAATTCTATTTTTGACAACAGCTTGCTTGAGTAATTCTACAGCTTGATTTTGTCCTACAACAGGTGTAAAAAAATCCATTTTTAACCAACAACTATCCACCATCAACTTTCCACTATCAACCATCAACTATCAACTATCAACTTTCCACTCTTCCAATTTAGCAGTTAATATTTGTTGAATTTGTTTTTGTACATCTTGTTGATTTAAACTAGCTTCTATACGAATAGTTCTAGTTGGTGAAGTGTGTAATAATTCTTTGTATCCCTTTTGAACACGACGATGAAAGTCGATTTTTTCTTGTTCAATGCGGTCAACTATATCACCATTTTTTCGTTTTCGTGCTAATCCTAATTCAACATCTAAATCTAACCATAAAGTTAAATCGCTTTTTAATCCCGATGTTGCTATAGAATTAAGTTGATTGATGATATTCATGTCTAAACTACGACCGTAACCTTGGTAAGCAATTGTCGAATCAATATAGCGATCGCACAATACAATCTTCCCCAATTTTAAATTCGGTAATAGTTCTTCTTCTACGTGTTGACAGCGGTCTGCGGCGTATAAAAGTAATTCTGTAGTAGCAGTTATTGGTTTATCTTTGGTATGTAATAATAGTTCGCGCAGATGCAATCCTAATTGAGTTCCACCAGGTTCGCGAGTTGTTAACACTGGTATATTAAGACTTTGCAGCCATTGATAACAAAGCTGCATTTGCGTAGTTTTACCGCAACCTTCCACCCCTTCAAAGACAATTAATTTACCGCTCATTATATTTAAGATATCTGAATCTGCTACCACCAACTCTATAAGATATCATTTTACCGAAGGCAAAAATAATTAGTAACTACCCGTTTCAAATCCTATTGCCCATTCAATGTATCGACCAACCATTTGAGAAACTACTCAAAAGCTGATACCGTCTGAAGATTAATAGAAAATTAATTAATATGCATGGGAATTTCAGCTTGAGTAAGTCTAACTATTGGCAACTTTTACCTTATATTCGTCCCCAATGGCAAACTATCGCTAAGGGTTTTGTAGGGATTATCGGATATGTAATCGCAACATTAGGATTAATTAAGCTTGTAGAAGAGTTAGCAACTCCCTTTGGACAAGGAAATGTTGTAGAGATAGCGAAACTTGCCCTTATCTTAGCAGGTGTTTTCCTTGTTAGAGGCTTTTTTCAGTCAATACAAGATATTTACATGGCAAAAGCTGCTTTAAGAGTAGCTTATAACCTCCGCAAACAGGTTTATGCTCATCTACAAAAGTTAAACCTCAGCTACTTTGAAACCGCAAAAGCAGGGGATTTATCTTACCGACTCACCGAAGATGTTGACAGAGTTGGGGAAGTTGTCCACAAAATGTTTCATGATTTTATCCCTTCGGCGCTACAGTTGGTAACAATTCCCATATACATGATTTACCTCAGTTGGCAACTAACTTTAGCAACATTAATTATCGCTCCGTTAATGGGTGTATTAATTGCTTGGTTTGGAAATAGGCTACAAAAATTATCTCGTCGCAGCCAAAATCATGTATCGGATTTATCAGCGATTTTAACTGAGGTGTTTGGCGGAATCCGGATTATTCAAGCCTTTGCGGCAGAGGTTTACGAAATTACTCGTTTTAGTAAAGAAGCCGAAAGCACTTTTAAATCAAAATACTATACGGAACGATTAAAAGCGATTCAAATTCCGATTATTGGATTTTTACAAGCATTAAGCTTTTTATTATTACTTTTCTTTGCTGCTTGGCAGATTTCTAGAGAAAATCTGACAGTGGGAACCTTTTTTAGTTATCTTTCCGCAGCAGCTTTATTAATTGATCCTGTAGGTCACACTACTAATAATTATAATTTATTTAAAGAAGGCGAATCTTCTGTAGACCGAGTTTTTGAATTATTCGCAATTCAACCAGCAGTAGTAGAAAAAGCAAACGCGATTTCTCTGCCTCCCGTTATGGGTAAAGTCGAATATCGTAATGTCACCTTTGCATATCAACCAGATAAACCCGTAATCAAAGATATCAGTTTATTAGCAATGCCGGGGGAAGCCATCGCCCTTGTAGGTGCTTCCGGTGCGGGTAAAACTAGTTTTGTGAATCTTCTACCCCGTTTTTACGATATCCAAAAAGGTGAAATATTAATCGATGGAATTGATATTAAAGATGTGACTTTACATAGTTTGCGGCGACAAATTGGTATAGTACCCCAAGAAACTATGATGTTTCCGGTACAATTGCCCAAAACATCGCTTTCGGACAAACCGATTTTGATATACAAGCTGTTAAAGAAGCAGCGAAAATCGCTAACGCCGATGACTTTATCAGTCAAATGCCCGATGGTTATTATACCGTAGTCGGCGAACGCGGCGCGAGCTTATCCGGTGGACAACGACAAAGAATTGCGATTGCTCGTGCTGTTTTACTCAATCCCCGAATTTTGATTTTAGATGAAGCAACATCTGCATTAGATTCGGAATCGGAAGCATTAGTACAGGAAGCATTGGAAAGATTGATGGTAAATCGTACCGTATTTATTATCGCTCACCGTTTGAGTACCGTCAGGAAATGCCACAGAATTTTAGTGATGGAACATGGGGAAGTAGTAGAATCAGGAACTCATGAGGAATTGTTAGCTTTTGAGCGTCGGTATGCCAGGTTTTATGCAAGGCAGTTTAGTTAGAATAATAGTTTTTTATCACTTAAGTAGTACAAAAATATATACTTATATAACAACAACAACATCTTAAAATAAGACTGTTGTAAAATAGAGCTATGCATAACAAAAAATTTTCTACAACAAGAATATGAAACTATCTCTTCAAAAG
>JAAUSO010000355.1 GCA_012033205.1 Richelia sp. SL_2_1
AGAATACGACTACGTTCCGTTGATGGATACATTGGTTTAAGTTGATTATCAATATCTCTAACAATTATATTTACTCCATTCCACCATCCCTTCCTTGTATCTTCTTCTTCTGCACTTGTCATATTTACAGGATGACATTTTGTATAGCCTTCAAATACTAGTTTGTACTCTGGATGTGTCACTAAAAAATCTCTATTAGCTTGTCGTACATGCTTGTAGTTCGAGTCATCAATGATGAGCACAGCATTTTCATGTAAATATGGTGTAGCTAACTCTAAACACATTAGTTGACTGCGATAATCATGGGGACCATCAATAAAATAAACTCCAACTTTTTTATCACCGATTTCGTTTTTAGTGTTTCTAAAGCATCTTCATAATCTTTATTAATAATATTCGCATTTTCCAATCCCAACTTCTCTTGTCGATTTTTCACAATTCCAAAATTTTCTCCTTTTGGATCAAATTGTGCAAAATTATCAATTCCATAGCAGGTTAAATTGGGACAGCTATTAGCAACTGATAACAAAGTTAAACCCTGAAATACCCCTACTTCTAGATAGCAAGTATTCTTATCTTCAGAAAATAAACTGGCTAACCTTTGCAGTGAACCAACTAGTTTATCTCCAGATAATCCAGTTAAAACGTCAGTATCTGTACCAGCTATTAACCCATTAGATTCTGCGTTTTTAATTGCTTCTATAATTTGACTTAGCATATTTTTCTGATGATTTATTGATATTACATTTGGTATTAAACCGGATCATGTAACCTAACCCCAATTCCCCCATCCACACTCAAAGAAGCACCAGTAATAAAACTAGCCTGCGGTGACACCAAAAACAACGCCACCTGTGCAACCTCCTGCGGTTCTGCAATTCTCCCCAAAGGATGCATCCTCGACAATTGCCGAAACTCCTCTTCCTTCCCCTCAAACCCAGCCAACAACATTGGTGTAGCCGTCGCAGCCGGACAAATCGCATTCATCCGCACCGCAGCCCCCAAATCCACAGCCATAGCCTTAGTTAATCCCACCAAAGCACTTTTACTAGTCGCATAACAAACAAATCCAGGCTTAGTATTTGTTGCATGAACGCTGGCAATATTAACTACTGACCCCCCAGCTTTTTTTAATTCTGGTAATAAACCTTGAATCAGGAGAAAAGGCGCAACTAAATTAGTATTGAGTGTATGATGCCATTGCTCAACTTGAATTTCTTCAGTCTTACCTAGAATTTGAATGGCTGCGTTATTTATCAGTCCAAACATTCCTGAATCTGGTAGGTAGTAGCGGACTTTACTCAAAATATCTTCTCGATATTGAGAATCTGTACAAAACACTTCCACATCTGCCTGAATAAAAGCATCACAAACGCAATTACCAGCAACTCGATCAGAAGCAATCACAACATAACCAGCTTCTTTAAAAGATTGACACAGTGCTTGACCAATCCCACCATTTGCTCCCGTTATCAAGACTGCTTGAGACATCGCTATTCCACCCCCAGAAAATCAAGCAACAGGGAAATAGCCTTTTCACTTGCACGACGCACCGCATCAACTGTATTAGAACCGTTATGAGAACCAAAAATACACTGCTCAAACTCTCGTAAAGGAGAATTCATTGGTAAAGGTTCGACTTCAAATACATCAAGTGCAGCCGAATGCACCTGTCCAGAACCTAAAGCTGCAATTAAAGCATTTTCATTAATCAAAGATCCCCGTGCGACATTGACAATACGTACCCCAGGCTTTGTTTTAGCCAATGTCTCAGCATTAATCATGTGTTTATTTTCTGGAGTCAGCGCACAAGTCAAAACAATAAAATCAGCTTCTTCCAGTCGGTCGGGCCATTTCGCAGATTGTACCACTTCCAATCCTTCCACGGGCTGAAAGTAGGGGTCATAGGCAATTACCCGCATATCCACAGCTAATAAGCGCTTTGCAGTATTCCTACCTATATCCCCAAAACCTACCAGCGCTACAGTTTTATCAGCTAAAGAAATCCCAGAAGGTTTTAGCCATTTTCCATCCCTCACACCTCTGTCAATCAAAAATGTCTGTCTTGCCAAGGCAATCACATAACCCATTGCAATATCTGCAACTTCTCCACCAAACATCCGGGGAGTATTGGTGACAGGAATATCTAATTCTTTGGCTGCAACAAAGTCTACATTATCAACACCCACACCCCATTTAACAGCTGCTTTTAATTTTCCTGCTTTACCTGCTGCAAACACTTCTTTATTTGCAGGGTCATCCCCAATAATCCAACCATCATACTGGGGAACTAAAGACTTTAACTCTTCTACCGAAAGAGTTTGTACCACATCCGGACAAAATATTTCAATTCCCTTGGCGTTAAAAATCGGCTTAAATTCATCGATTAAACGTAACATCGGTGGACAAGTAACCAGCACTTTCATATTTCAAGCCACCCTTGCGATTGTAGATGGATAAAAATATTGAGCAACAGCTTCTGCTAACTGCCAATCTGTTTGATCATCAATATCAATCGACTCTAAGCGAGGTGTTTCAAACATAATTGGTTGTTTACCAATCCTCGCATTTGTTGCCGCAAAACTTTCGGCTGTAAAAATATAAAGATTAGAATTTTCCTCATACCAAGGTTCCAAATCTTGAGTTCTAATTAAATTATCAGGGTCATGATTAACTGCCGTTCCATCGTGACGATAAAATCGAGTTTGAAATTTATTGACTGTAAATAAAGAATCAGCAGTTCCTTTTTTCTTCGCGTCCAAAAATTGATGTAATGCTGTTTGAATCGTCTCAGCACCTAACAGAGGATTAGTCGTATGGGTCATTAAATAAACATCCCCAGGGACATTGGCAATATCATCAGCTAAAATCAAATTCATACTAACAAAATCACCACAAATTTCCGATTTTCTATCCCTGATCAAAACTCTTTCAGAATCCACAAGATTGTTTTCTGCCAAAATTATCCGTGCGTCTGTATTAATAACAACTTGTGAAATTTCTGAATATAGGCCATCGGAATTGATTGGGCAGACCCACCAAGTAGTTAAATCTGGGTATCATTCTACAGAATTTTTTACCCAACTCTGGAATACGGTTATTGCGGGCAATATCTGGCGGGGAGAGGTTTGTAACCTTAGTAAAAGTGGCAAACTCTATTGGTTAGACACCGTAATTGTGCCTATGCAGACAGTAATCG
>JAAUSO010000018.1 GCA_012033205.1 Richelia sp. SL_2_1
ATTACTACAATTAATCTCCACACAAATTGTTATTTTTATTGATGAAATTGATAGTATTCTCAGCTTAGGTTTTCCCGTTGATGATTTTTTTGCTTTAATTCGCGCTTTCTTTAATCAAAGGGTTGATAATCCTGAATATCAACGCATTACCTTTGTGCTTTTGGGTGTGGCTACTCCTGCTGATTTAATTCAAGATAAAAAACGCACCCCTTTTAATATTGGCAAAGGGATTGAATTAACGGGATTTGAATATGCCGAAGCTTTACCTTTAGTAACGGGGTTTTCTGCTCAAACTAATCATCCGGAAACGGTATTAAAAGCGATTTTGGATTGGACGGGAGGACAGCCGTTTTTAACTCAGAAAATCTGTCAATTTGTGCGTCAAACTGAAACTATAATTCCCCAAGGTGAAGAAGCTAGTTTTGTCGAGAATTTAGTTAGAAGTCGAGTAATTGAGAATTGGGAATATCAAGATGAACCGGAACATTTTAGAACAATTCGGGACAGAATTTTAAGAAGAGATGAGCAGAAAGCGGGATATTTATTAGATTTATATCAACAAGTATGGCATTCAGGAGGAGTTGATACTGATAATAGTCTCGAACAAAGTGATTTACAGTTGGCGGGCATTGTTGTTAAAAAAGATAGTAAACTAAGGGTTTATAATCGCATTTATCAAAACATTTTTAATAATATTTGGATTGAGAAAACTTTAGCTAGTTTACGTCCTTATGCCGAGAATTTTCGCCAGTGGGTATCAACAGTACAACAGGACGAATCTAGGTTATTGCGGGGGAATGCCTTAGTAGAAGCGGAAGCTTGGGCTAAAGATAAAAGTTTAGGTTTTCAAGATAAAGAATTTTTAGCTGCTAGTCGTAAAAAAGAGCGAGAAGAGGAATTAGTAGAAACAGAAAGACTGGCAGAATTAGAACGGGAAAGGAAAGAAAGGGAAGCTGCGGAAAAAGCTCGATTAATTGAAGCGGAAGCTAAACAAGAAGCTGAAAAGCAATTAGCGACTGCAAAGAAAAGAATGACTTTTGGAACAGTAGTTTTATGGATTACTTTAGGACTTGCAGGTTTATCATTAATAGTTGCGATCGCACAAGGAAGTAAAGCGATACAGGAACAACAAAAAGCAAAAGATGCTCAAGAAATAGCTAAAAATTCCCAAGAACAATCTGCCCAAGCTACAAAAGAGCTTAAGCAGAGAACTCAGGAATTAACAAATGTAAATAAGCAAATGGAGCAACGGCAGAAAGAAGCAGAAGCAGCAAAAAAAAGAAGCCGAGAAAGAAAAGGAACAAACAAAAATTGCTCAACAACAAGCTCAAACAGCTAAGGGAGATTTAGCTAACGTTCAACGTGATAAAGAAAATTTAGAAAAACAAAAAATAAAATTAACCAATGATGCGAATAATGCTGAAAAGCAAGTTTCAGATTTTAAAGAAAAGCAGAAAGAAATTGAAACACAACTTGGTAAAACAAAAAAACAGCTTGGTATTGCTAAAGAAGAAACAGATAAATTTAAACAAAATATCGCTAAAATCACAGAATTATCAGCAGTGGCTTCTCGACTACAACAAAAGGTAAGAATAACGAAGCCAATCAATCTTTGAATATTGCAGGGTTAGTTTTGCAAGAAAAAATTAAAAACCAAGAACTAAAGAAACTTTGCTAGATAGTTCTCTAGTTTTAGGAAATCAGAACTTACTTGATGCTGAAGATACGAAAAAATCAAAAAGAAACATTAAAATTCTGTTGCTTTAGGAGATTTTAATAAAAGCATAGCTAATTTGTCAAAATCAGAGAATAAACTTGAGAATAATCCTACGAATTTAGCAACTTTAACTTATATATATTATGTTAAAGGAAAATTAGCAGAAAATGCAGATAAAGCTTCGGCTTTAAAAGATTATAAGAAGGCGGTTGATAAATACGAACGTCTAAAAACTCAGTTCAAATCTCCTGTGGAATTATTTAAATTAGACCTAAATATTCTCTATAATGGTAATGCTGATATTGTCGCTGCACTTTATCGTCAACTTAAAAAAATAGATAACTCAAATACACTTTATGCTCAATCTTTAAAGGAACATTTATTGAATGAATTAGACTATTTGATGCGGGAAAAAATATGGCGAGAAGTAGATGAGAAGCTTTGGCCGTTTATTCTTACTTTAGCCGGGAGAGAAGACTCTTTAGGTGAATTTGATTTCAAAAAGTTTAAATGTGAGGATTTGAAACAACTAGATAAGCTTTGGGTAGACAACTTCCAAGTGCATTTTGATTATGAAAGTTTGCGGCGAGTGCTAGAAACTAAAGCAGTACCACTTCAAGATTTTGGTGGGTTAGAGGGATTTAATATTGATGCGGAAGCGGAAGATTTTTTAACACTGGCTACCTACAATTATCTGGCGATGAGAAATTGGGATTGCATCATAAAAGGCTTTTAGATTATTGTGAAGATTTTTTCATAGGACATTTCCACGAAAGAATAAGGTTTTAGAAATTCAATACCTTGGCATTCATGACGAGTTAATTTGAATTCGCGGTTATTGCAGCGAGTTGTGACGTGATCGCAGTATCCTAGTTTAAAGTGGCGCTTTGGTCGTGACATAAAAACATTAAAAAATATTAAAATACCAATCATTAATCGACTCACAGCGTATGAACCGCAAAAAAATTCTAATTTTAACTGCGAATCCTAGCAATACCCAACCATTACGTTTAAGTGAAGAAGTCCGAGAAATTAAAAGTGCTTGGGAACGCTCATTAAAAAGAGAACAATTTGAAATTATCGTTGAAGAAGCTGTACGTACCAAAGAATTACGTCGGGCTTTGTTAACTCACAAACCCCAAATACTTCACTTTTCTGGACATGGTGGTGGTGAACAGGGATTATTTTTGATGGGGGACTCTGGGAACGGTGTGCTAATTACACCTGATGCCCTATCGCGTTTTTTTAAAGCTATAAAAGATATTTTTACTATTGAAACTGTTTTACTAAATGCTTGTTATTCAGAAGTACAAGCTGAAGGCATTTATCCATATATTAATTATATTATCGGCATGAATAAAGCTATCGGAGATAAAGCAGCTACACAATTTTCGATTGGTTTTTACGATACGCTTTTTAATGGAGAATCTATTGAAAATGCCTTTGCTTTAGGTTGTAACGCCATAGAATTAGAAAATATTCCCGAATATTTAACACCTGTGTTTCGGAACAGTAGCCTCATTTCTAACCCTATTTCTCCAAAAACCCAAAGCCAAACCACAGTTATTTTTGATAATGTTATTTTTGATAATATTGATGGTCAAGTTCCCTTGAATTCTCCCTTTTATATTGAGCGTCCAGAAGTAGAAATTAAATGTTATGAATCTATCGTCCAACCAGGGGCATTAATCCGCATCAAAGCTCCGCGCAAGATGGGCAAAACTTCCTTGATGAGTCGCATTCTCCACCATGCTAAACAAAAGGGCTACCACACAGCTTTTCTGAATTTATGGAGTAAAGAAAATCTTACCGACCTCAATAATTTTTTACAGGCATTTTGTGCCATTCTCAGCGAAGAATTAGGAGTAGAAGAACAAATAGATAAATATTGGAGTAAACGCTTAAGCAGTCAAATAAACTGTACTAATTATTTTAAAAAATATTTATTAAAAGCTATTGAAACTCCCCTTGTATTAGGCTTAGATGATATTGACCAGATTTTTCCTTATACTGAGATTGCTCAAGAATTCTTTGCCTTACTGCGAGCTTGGCACGAAAACGGGAAGAACGAAGAAATTTGGCAAAAATTACGCTTAGTAATTGCTCATTCTCAAGAAGTTTATGTTTCTCTAAAAGTGAATCAATCCCCCTTTAATGTGGGTTTATCTATTGAAATCGGAGAATTTAATACTGCACAAATACAAGAATTAATTCAACGTCATAGGTTAAATTGGTCAGAAGCAGAAATAGAAACATTAAGGGGAATGATTGATGGTCATCCTTATTTATTAAGAACTGCTCTTTATCAAATTGCTAAAGGTGATTTAACTTTAGAACAATTTTTGAAGGTTGCGCCAACTGACGAAGGATTATTTGGAGACTTTTTATATCACTATCTTTTAGTTTTGGAAGATGACAAATTGTTGAAAACAGCAATGCAAGAAGTAATTCAAAGTGATGTTCCCGTCAAATTAGATTCAGTACAAGCTTTTAAATTACGTAGCATGGGACTAATTGAATACAAAGGAAATGAAGTGCAATCCCTTTGTAATTTATATCGTGTTTATTTTCAAGAACACCTATCTGATTGATTACCGAAAAATTGGGTATAAAGCCCCGTCCTTATAGGAGAAAATTCTCCATCCTGCATATAGTGTTTTATCAAAACATAGTTGTATTACACTATATATGTGACAACTAATTTGTTAATTTATGCAAAATCATGATTTCCCACTATTTTTGGAAATTGACAATTAAGTAGCTTAATAGTCTCCATCTGTAGAGTTTGAATCATCCTATTCCCTTGTTTGACCACTGTATTTCTTGATTTGGCTCTCCAATAGCACCAAATGGAACTATATCTACCTCAATGTAAGTTGAAATATGTATAAACCTATGCTGAATCTTTGTGTGTCGAAAGCAAGGATTAGCTCCTTGAGTCATCTCAGTACTTAAAGTATGAAAATCCAACCAATTATTAACTTTTACTGCAAAATCCAAGTCTGTTGTCGCTCTACCTTCAATGTTATACCGATTATCAAAAACTAAAATTCTTGCACCTGCTCCAACTAACAATATTGATAGCTGTAAGTTATCAACTATACTTTTCATATCCAGCAAAATTAGCTTTCGCTTATTATTAGCTTCAAGCATTTTGCTGTCTATTCTCTATGTATTTAACAAAAACACGCTTGGTCGTTTCCTCCAGACGCTCATTATTTTCCATCATCAACTCAGCATAAATCAATAACGGATCTACTATTTGTTTGGATTGATTATAATCATATGCATTATGGGAACCAAATTGTTGACAAAAAATGATATTGCCTTCTGGACTCGGCTTTAGTTTCAGTTCTTCAGCTATTAATTGATGATTTTCTTTAGCATATAGAACTGCTCCTGTAGGAATTAGATAAGAAGTTGCGATTGCAGCTCCTAATTCTCCACCAATTAGAAAGTTATTTTCCTTTGCTTTTTGAATCAGGTTATCCGCAACTTCCGTGAATTTACTCCTTAAAGTAGGTGTATAAGTTCCAAGCAATAATTCTGGTCGCAGAGTTTCAGCATAGCCCATTTCCCAACGTTCTAGGAGTTTGCTATAACGAGTAATAATATATTTACCATCACGTTGCCGTTGCAGATAACCTAATTTATACAATTTTTTCAAAGTATCATTTACCGTTATGGATGTTACTTCAGCAGCAAGAGCTAACTCTTCCGATGATGCTCTTAAAATATCAGGAGATTTCAGTAGAACATAAATAACTTTAAGATTATTGAAACTAATTTGTGAATTTGATACTGATTTTTCTTGAAACAGATGTTTTCTGCGAATAAAAATATATGCGGCTGAATTATTTAGATAAATATTACCATTCGTGTCGATAAATTCAATATTATTTGCTACTAACTTATCAATAGCAGTTTCTGATAGAGAACGAGCGATAAGAAAAAGTTTTTCATTTAGTTTTTGTTGCTTCAGTAGCAAATAATCTATGACAACTTCAGCCGTTGTGCTGGTGACATCTGGTTGAATAGCGTACATATGTACATATAATCAACCGACTTTAACGGACTGTGAATTGTAATTATTCCTGTTTCTTTACTATCGACTCGCTTATTTGGTATACTTTTTGGAGTGATTTGGATATTCGGCAATAATTCAAGGTTTTCTAAGCATTGCTGCAATAAATTTTCTTCATGTTGCATACTGGATGAGAATTTTTATCTAACTTATTTATATTAAGGAAATATGAGTTCGTTCAGCCAAGTTTTTGCGTGCGTGTCTTAATAGTTTACGGTATACCAATATTGATACTTTTATAAATCCAATATTCCCGCTTCTAACAAATACTGACGTTCTTCAATCCTATCCTGTTTATTTAACTGTAACAATCGAATTGTCACGCGAGCTTTTGAACTCAAAGCAATAAATGTAGCATCTTTTATTTGAAAATGTTCGCGCCATTGGTCTTTTCGAGGGTGGTATAATGGCACAATATCGCCAGTTTCGGGGTCGATAGATGTTAAATCACTACCTTTATGCTTATTACATAAGGTGCAAGAAAGAGCTAAATTGTCTGGTTCGGTCAATCCTCCGTGTTTTTCAGCAATAACATGATCGACTTCGTGAGGAGCGAAAGCCGCAATATCCGGAATTAAGCAATATTCACAACACCCTTTTGCTCTTTTATAAACCTGTTTACGCAGAGCTGCTTTAATATATGTCTTACTCATTCGGCTTGAGTTTGCTTTAATTTTAAGAAAGCTCTAGCTTTTGCCATTCTCACAATATGCTCTAAGTACTGATAACCTTGCCATATTTTCTCATCTTCAGGTGTTAAGCCAACAGTCCGATTTTTTTCTAGCAAATTGCTAATCTGAGTTTGTAGAGTTTCAGATGGACGCAAGGCAATAATAGCTTCGGGAGTGGGGAGACTAGCGAAAAACTCTACCACTTCAGTTAGTCCTGAAAATCCAACTTGCTCAAGAGTATTTAATTCTCGCATCCCTAATTCTAAAATTTCAGGTAGTTTACCTTCAAAAAGGTTCAGTTGAGCAACAACATCATCCGGTAGGTCGAAAGTAACTTGCATACTGTTAGTACATTTTTATTCAATATTATAGAATAAACTACTTTCATTGGCAGCGGTTCTGAGCTTGATACTAGCGCTCATTAATTAATGGTACCTATCAAACAATACATAGCTATGCTGTTATAGCTTTGGATAATGCTTGAGAAGGTTCCCTTGGTGTCGAAGGTATTGAAAATAATACTAATAGCAACGCCGGAAAATAAATATGATAATGGTAGTTTCAAACCAAGCAACATCAATCAACAATATTGTTTAGTCCAAATTTAGTCCAAAAACAGAAGTATGAATTTAACAAGTCTCTTGCAGCAAGGGTTTGAGCTTGCGGAAGTTCGGTCTGCAAAACCTTTATCCCCCGGTTCAAATCCGGGTGTCGCCTTTGTTAATATTCCGTCCTTTCCCCCTCCACAAGCGCCTTCTAGCTTCGAGGAGTGGATTCTTCCTTTGTACCATTTTAAGTCAAATTGGGTAGAATCAACCCACGATTTTAGTCCAAATTTAGTCCAAGTTTTAGCTACCATTTAAAGACTTGGAAAAACTGCTCAGCCAAGTGCTGCGTATTTATCCGTTTGAAATTGGGTGACATCTTCTATAAAAAACAGTCCCTTAAAATCTTTGGGGTAAATTTTTATGGATATTAGTAATCGTCTTGCTCAAGCAATGGTAGATTGCGAGCTTCTAATACTGGCATCAGTATTGAGAAACGTGGAGGAACCCTATGGTTAAGGGGAACGCTTCCACCAAAACCGAATTCGGGTAAAACTAAACCCTACCAACAGAAGCTTTCTTTGAGAACAAAAGAAAATCCTCAAGGAGTTAAAGCTACCATTGCAGGATTACAGTATGCCGAACAGCAAGCTCGTGCTTTGAGGGTGGAACTTGATAAAGGACAATTTAACTGGGAACAGTGGCAATTAAGTCAAGCACCCCAAGCTGAAACCGTATTGGATTGGGTAGAAAAGTTTGAAACCGAATATTGGAGAAGAAGAAAGCGCAACCAGCAAACCGAAACAACCTGGAAGAAAGATTATCAAGTTATTTTCCCGAAGTTCGCTGAATTTGCCAACGATGCAGAACTTTCTATCGACTTGATGATTGAATTCGCTAGTCTTAGCGAACCCGATACGCGGAGTCGTAAAAGAGTGCGTGATATTTTAGGTAGACTTGCTAAATTCGCCAAGCTTGAAAATTTAGATGCAATCAAAGAGTTAACTGGTGGTTATTCACAACTGTATCACCAAGAAGTTTGCCTACTGATGAGCAGATAGCTCAATGGCGAGATAGAATTACTAGCCCCGGTTGGCAATGGATATAGAAGCATGGCTAGCAAGTAAGACCAAAGCCGGAGAAAACCGCTGGGAAGTTCAGTACCGTTTTTACCAAGCTTCAATGCTTTCCAGAAATCAAGAACAACATACACAAGCAAGAGAACAAGTAGAAAAATGGAAGCGCGAATTAGAAGAACAAACCGTTATAGCTACAGTTACTTGCAAAAAATCGCTGATTCAAGAAAAAGCTTGTCATCAAAACGCAAAAAATTGAACCATAATCTCAAACGACATGATTCACCAAATACCTCCTGCAAATATAGAAGCCGAAGAAGCTGTCCTCGGCGGAATACTTCTAGACCCCCAAGCTATTGTAAGAGTTCGTTCTCACTTAATTTCAGAAGCTTTTTATATCAAAGCTCACCAAGAAATTTATGATGCTGCATTACAACTTGATAATCAAGGTAAACCAACAGATTTACTCACGATTATCAGTTGGTTGAATGACCATAATTTACTTGTTCAGGTAGGTGGTAGGAATAAATTAGCATCACTTGTAGACCGTACAGTATCCGCTGTAAACATTGATTTTCTTGCTGATTTAATCGTGGAAAAGTACAGAAGGAGGCTCGTAGCCCTAAGAGGGCAAGAGTTGGTATCCCTTATCAGCAACTTGTGAATACAAGAAATAAAAAAGTCCACTCAAAGAAAATAGATAAAAAATGAGTGTTCAATCAAAAATTGGCAAACGTATAGTTGATAACGGTACGGATAAAGTTCGTTTAACGCCGTTAGAAGATGCTTTATCCTTAGTATCAATGCTACAGATAAATCTCCAAGGACGCTCTGTAGGTGCCTACGTCTTAAGAAAAGGTGCCAATAACTTCATGATTCACTTCGGCTTCGAGTGCGCGGGTATTCATTCAACATTACGCAACGAACAAATCTCACCAGTATTTGATGCTATCGAATCGGGGTTGAAAGATTTACCCGAAGGGGAACGTCTGACAATTCATTTAAGTTCATTTACCAACGATACAAATCGACAGCAACAATTAAAAAACTTAAGCGATAACGCCCCCAACCTAGGGATTTTTGAAGTGATTTGCACCCAATGCAGAGGTTTAAATAACTTGGAATCAATAGAGCTTTCATCAATCTTTGCTTCAATTGTGTATGTCGTTGCTGCGATTTCCTAGAACGCACGCACATACCTATAGCTTTTTTACTAACAATAATAATCGCCAATTTTTTCGCACGAGTTAAGCCAGTATAAGGCAAATTTCGATTCAACATTACGAAATATTGTGAATACTGGATATTTATAGTAATTGCGTACTATTTTCTCCAGGTGTATGTTTTATTCCTACATCTACCTAAAGAAATAATTGAGAAAGTATAAAGTTAGACCAAGGTATTGCGGTGTATAATTTTTAATGGTAATAACTGCTGACAGTTAGAACACCCCTTGTTTTTCCGCAATCTCCTTTCATGAGCTTAATTAATCTGGATTTGCTGTTTAATGCAATTAGTGGCATCGCTCAACCTGTAATTAAGGAAAAGGTTCAGCGTAATGAGACTGTGATTAAATTACTAAAGCAGTTTAAAATTGACCCAGAACATCCACCAGGAGATTTTAGCGGGGTTTACGCTTACACTCTTGTAGAATATGGTGTTGGTAAACCAAAGCCGATGCTGGAGTTGTTTCGTCAGCAGGAAATTAAAGCAGCTTTTCGCAAAGCATTTGACCACAATAACCCTTCAATATTGCTGTCTGAGGTAGATGCTTTTGTTGATGCTTATGCTGTGGGTGATGAAATCAAAGCTTTGAGAATTGATATTAAGCGGGAAATTGCAGCGTTTTATATTGTGTTTTCTCAAGTAGCTAAACGAACTCGCAATCCAGCAGATACGATGATGAGCCAACAAATTGGTTCTTTACATACAAGTATTTCGAGTATTCAGGAACAACTTGAGAGAATGCCAACTCTCGAAGGTATTCGTACAGAAATAGCTAGATTAGCAGCACCAAATTACCCAGCATTACGCGAAAATAATGTAGAGACGTTGTATACAACGTCTTTGCAAGATGAAAACCAATGCAGAGCCATAGCATTAGCCCAACAGATGCGCGGCTGGTTTGAAACTTTGGGTTACAGCTTTGAAAATCATGAAGTTTGGGCAGAAGAATATTTTGAATTTATCATCAATATTTCTGTAAGGCGTAGTTTTGACCGCATTCTTGTACGGGGAATTGCTGGAGAAATTGGTCTTAGCGATGTAATGGCTTTGCGTTCTTCGGTGCAGGAACAAAAAACTGATGAAGGTTGGTTGGTGACTACTCGTCGAATTTCTAGAGCAGCGCGTGATGAGGTTAAGAAGGAAGAAAACCGTTTTCTTGATTGTTTTACTTTTGACGAACTGATTGACCTTGATGCTGATTTTAGCGGTTATGTTAATTGGTTGGAAACGGAAATTCAACGCCGCAAAGTTGATACTAAGTATGTACCATTGGCTTGTACTAAAGAAGAACTCGATCCAATTACTAAACAACGCATCGGTGTCAGCCGTTATGAGGAAGAAGACGGTTGGATTGATGGCTACATTGATTTATGGTTGGATGACCCCGTAAAAGAGCATATTTCTATACTGGGAGAATTCGGTACTGGTAAAACTTGGTTTGCTTTCCACTATGCTTGGACTGCATTACAGCGCTACAAAGATGCTCAAAAAAGAGGTTTAGAGCGTCCCCGTTTACCTGTAGTAATCACATTGCGTGACTTTGCAAAAGCTTTGAATGTAGAGAACGTTTTAGCGGGGTTCTTTTTTACTCAGCATAATATCCGTATAAATAGCGATGTATTCGACCAGTTGAACCGCATGGGTAAGCTGCTGCTAATTTTTGACGGTTTTGATGAAATGGCTGCAAAAGTTGACCGTCAGCAGATGATTAATAATTTCTGGGAATTGGCTAAGGTTGTGGTTCCCGGTGCAAAGGTGATTTTAACTTGTCGCACCGAACATTTTCCGGAAGCTCAAGAAGGACGGGCTTTACTTAACGCAGAGTTACAAGCTTCTACTAAAAACTTAACCGGAGAAACACCCCAGTTTGAAGTGTTGGAACTGGAGAAATTCAACGACGAGCAAATAAAACAAGTATTGTTACACCAAGCAGAAGCTGCAACGGTTGACCAAGTGATGGGCAATCCGCAATTATTAGACTTGGCACGTCGTCCGGTGATGACCGATTTAATTTTAGAAGCTTTACCAGATATTGAAGCGGGTAAACCTGTGGATATGTCGCGGGTTTATTTGTATGCAGTGCGGCGAAAAATGGAGCGGGATATCAAAGCCGAACGCACGTTTACTTCTTTGGCAGATAAACTGTATTTCTTGTGCGAACTATCTTGGGAAATGCTTTTAAACGACCAAATGAGCATTAATTATAAGTTGTTTCCCGATCGGATTCGTCGCTTATTTGGTTCTATGGTGCAAGAACAAAATGACTTGGATCATTGGCATTACGACATGATGGGGCAGACAATGCTGATTCGTAATGCTAATGGGGATTATACTCCCGCTCATCGTTCTTTGTTAGAGTTTTTTGTTGCGTATAAATTTGCGGCTGAATTGGGAGCTTTGGCTGGGGATTTTACGGAATTAGCTTCTTCACAATCTTGTTTGGATGTGGCTGCTGCACCTACTGAATATACTTGGTCTGGTTATTTTGAGCGGAAGTTGGATAATTCAGGAAATTGTATTGCGATTTCTTCATTAAAAGGATTTACTGAAGAATCTTTGGAGAAATTGAGAGAAACTTTTGGGCGATCGCCATTAACGAAAGCGGTGATGGATTTGATGTTGGGGATGGTGGGGGATAATGAAGCGCTGGTTAAAGTTATTGAATTGACGCGGGGGAGAAGTGAGGATGAAGTTGGTTATGTTGGGGGGAATGCGGCGACTTTGGCGGTGAAGATTGATAAAACCAGTTTGGAGGGGCGAGATTTTAGTGGTGTAGTAGTTAAGAGTGGGGATTTTCGGATGCTAGTTTGTATAATGTTAATTTTACTAGAGCGAAATTTTCTGATTCAACTTTTAGTAAAGATTTGGGTTATGTTCACGAAATAGCATTTAGCCCTGATGGTAAGTTATTCGCAACGGGGGATGATTTTGGAACAGTCTATTTGTGGGAAGTTGGCAGCGGGAAAGAAATTCTTACTTTCAAAGGGCATACTGATTGGTTAGATGCGATCACATTTAGTCCTGACGGCAAAATACTTGCTAGCGCTAGCGAAGACCAAACGATAAAGTTATGGGATACTGTCACAGGTAAATGTATAAATACTCTACTAGGACATACTAGTCGAATATTTTCAATTGCTTTTAGTCCTGCAAACCGGATATTAGCCAGTAGTAGCCGAGATAAAATGATCAAGTTGTGGGATATTGACACGGGTGTATGCCTGAAAACTTTTGAGGCACATACTAGCATGATATTTACAATTGCCTTTAGCCCGAACGGAAAGATTTTGGCTAGTGGTGGTTATGACAAAACTGTAAAGCTATGGGACATTGACTCAGATAGATGTTTTAATATTCTTCATGGTCATACTGATGCAATACTCTCAATAGCTTTTAATCCAGATTGTGACATTTTAGTTAGCAGTAGCCGTGATCAAACAATAAAGCTATGGGACATTGATACAGGCAGATGTCTCAACACTTTACAAGAATATACTCACAGAATAGTCTCAGTCGCTTTCAGTTCTAAAGGTCTTATATTTTCTGGTTACGATTATGGCAGAGGATTAACGGTATGGAATCTTAGTGGTAATAAATGCTTACAAATCTTCCACGGAAAAACAGAGTGGGTGATTTCAACTGCTTTAAGTTTGGACGGTGAGATGTTAGCTAGTTGCAGTAGTAACGGATTAATTCAACTTTGGAATACGAATACTGGTAAGTGCTTAAATACTTTATATACAGGTACTGTTCCAATAAAATCGCTTGTCCTTAGTCCAAACAATAAGATACTTGCTAACGGTAGTGGTAAAGCAATACGAATATGGAACATTAGTAAAAGTGAGTGCTTGAGAACATTACAAGCACATACGAGTTCGATTTTGACGACTGCTTTTAGCATAGATGGTGAAATGCTTGCTAGTGGCAGTAAAGACAAAACGGTAAGGTTATGGGATGTTCGCACTGGTGAATGCCTAAAAGCCTTAGAACATGATAACTGGGTTCGTTCGGTTATTTTTAGCTTCGATAATAAAACACTTATCACTGCGAGTGACAAAATAATCAGGTTATGGAACATTGCTAGCAGCCAATGTATTAAAAATTTTGAAGGACATAATGGTAGAGTCGCAATAATTACTCGTAGTTTAGATGGTAAAACGCTAGCTAGTGGGAGTTTTGACCGCACGGTTAGATTGTGGGATATTGGTACTGGTAACTGTTTAAATACATTGCGCGGACATACTGATCCAGTAAGCTCAGTTGCTCTTAGCCCGGATGGGCAGCTACTCGCTAGTGCTGGTTATGACCGTACAATAATGCTGTGGGATATTGCCAGTGGTAAGCTTTTAAATGTCTTACAAGGTCATGATAGTAAGATATGGTCGATTGTTTTTAGTCCAGATAGTAAAATTTTTGCTAGCAGCAGTTATGACTGTACAATAAGATTTTGGAATACTCGCAATGGTGAATGCTTCAAAGTTTTGCGAGGTCATGATAGTTCGGTTAACTCAGTTGCTTTTGAACTTAATGGTCAAACTCTAATTAGTGGTAGTGATGATAGCACAATTAAATTTTGGGACATCAAAACCGGCGAATGTCTTAAAACCCTAAAGAGCGATCGCCCTTATGAAAATATGAACATCACAGGTATCAAAGGCTTAACTGATGCCGAAATTTCCACCCTCAAAGCATTGGGTGCAGTTGAAAACTAAATAAACCTTTCACATCCAGTTAAAACCAAGCTGAATCATCGCAATCACCCATCAAGTCTTTAATTTCACAATAATACTGATAATCAAATTCCAATTGTTTCAAATCGATATCTAATACTAAATTCTGTGTATTGAGTAAAAATTATTATTTGTTTATAACCTTGTTGTTTGATTCGCTGGAGTTGTTGGCGTAATATTTGAGCTTTGGTATCCACTGGTAATTTTTGGACTTGTTTTAATAAAAATTCTAATTCGCGTACTTCTTCGGCTTGTAATGCTTCTGTTTCTAATTTGTTGGCTTGTTCGACATCCATTGTTTCGTCAGATGTTTCATCGTCGGAGATATTTTCTTCGTTGAGTTCGAGTTGAGAATTGCGGTTTTTAAGAGTGATAAATCGCTGATTAAGAGTTTTTTATAAAGCATCAGTTTGAATCATAAAGCTAAATTTTTCTACAATTAATTTTTGTCTGGCTGCAATAAAATCTTCATAGTTTTCTATTTTCCACAGTTCTCGATATTTGGGAATTAAATGTAAATTTAAATAATCATCATCTTGATCAGCAAACCACTTTTCAGGGGGAATGTCTCTCTTACCACCAGCGCCATTTTCTTTGGCAGTTAGTAACATACAATTAGCAATTTGATTTCGTTCAAAAGTCTTATATTTAAGGATGTCCTTTCGATTTGTATTTGGGTTGATTGTTTTAACTTGTCGCAGCAGAGATTGAGGAAAAATATGGTCTATTTGTGGTAAGTTGGCTTGATAGGCTGGATGGTAATTAAAGCTTTGATACCATAAATTAAAGTATAAATGGATATATTTTGACGAATAATTCTGTCTTAAAATACTATTTTCAGTAATTTCTAAATTCCTACCATCGGCACGAATGACACTAAATAACTGTTTGACATCAAATTCTTGATTTTCTTTGATTTTTCTAGTTAATTTATCAATTAATTTATCGGGATTACCGCTGAAAGCACCAGTCAATAAAGTTCTCAAAATATAAGTATCTAACTGCTCAACATTAGACCATTTTTTGGATGATGATAGCGGAAGTAAATAATTGGAATTAATGCTAAGTAAGAAGGAAGCGCTTTATCAGTCCGTAGAAAAGTTTTACCTAGTAGGAAATCTTTTACATCTTTGATGGCATTAGCTATAGTATCCCAGTTTTTGATAATCTCTTCTCTGGTGACTCCATCTCTAAACTTATTAACATCATACTGCGCTCCTTTATCAAGTAGAGTAATGCAGGTTTTTAAAACAAAATCTCTGGTAAAACTATAACCATTCCGATTCAGTTCATCAATTAAATCTTCTAATTCTTCATCAGCAACATCCCAACTAGATGTCAGCAAAGAAAATAGTAAATCGGATTTACCTAATTGAGTTCCCCCAGAATTAGCTCTAATAAAAATTTCAACGACATCTTCTTCGTTGTAAGCTTCTGGATTATCTACGCTATCCAATTCTTGATATATAATAAAATCTACGCTACAAAACTGTTTGACAGTCCGAGCAATATTTTTGCGGATGCGTCTTTTATCTTCTTTAGTTAATTCTGTGTCGCTGTATTCAATAATATTTTCAGCAATCTCATCAAATGTTTCATAATTAAAAACAATCTCTTTGAACTTAATCCAAGGAAATTTAGCTGTATTGGAATTGATAAATCTAAATTGGTAACGAATATCTTCCGGTGCAACTAAATCACCACTTAGCACATTAAAAAATAGTTCTTTCTTTTCGTAACTACCTTTTAAGCCGATAAACAAACTTTGTAAGCGTTGTTGTCCATCCAAAACCAATAGCTTCGTCTGACTATTTTCTGAAACATAAAAATCAGAAAGTTTCAAACTTTGTTTATAATGGTCAATAAATTTACGACATTTGATTTTTGAATTTGTCCGCCAAACTAAGAGAGTGCTGATGGGATATTCGCGCATAATCGAATCAAATAACCGCTCGATTTGTTCCTCAGTCCACACAAAAGGACGTTGAATATTCGGCAACCAAAAACCACCGTCTTTTTCTTCATTATTGAGGTAGTTGACTATTTTACGAATCGTTTCTTTTTGGTTTTTCATGATTTAATTTATTGTAGTCAGCCAGGGATTGAAATCCCTGTCTCATCGCTAAAGTCCTCTAAAGAGGACTAAGTAAGTGTGAAATTATTACCTATTTTCTTTTATATGAAAAAACTTATTTGGTAAAAAATATTCTAATGGTGCCGTACCATTGATAACCTGAGCCAAATCTGCGGCAAAATCAGACTCTCGAATATTCCCCTCTAATATGTCGGGACGAGGGCTACAAATTTCAAATAAGGTTTTCATTGCATTCTTTTCTTCCCTAGTTTCAGAAACTCTACCTTAAAACAGCAATTACCTTTGAGCATTCCCCGAAATCAATCAGATAAATACTTCGTCAGTAATTCTTTTCCGTGACTACCAAGTTCTAAGAGTTTCTCTTCGATGTTTTTTGAAGCTAGACGCGAGGGTTTCGTGCGACCATTCTCGCATCGATTGACAGTAGAAAAAGTGACACCAATTACCGAGGCAAATTCTTCTTGAGAAAGTCCTAATTCTTGGCGTATATCACGGATAAGCATTCCACATTATTTTGGCTGTGAAAGCACCAAGATGGGAGACTTATTCATGTATTTTTTATTGCACTTGCTATATACAAAGCTATACCCAATATTTTAAATCGTCAATAGAAATACTGATACTGTTATAAGGATATTTTAAACTTTACTCGCAGAATATTCTTGTGATTGCGTAGGAATCAATGTATAAACTAGATTACAGAAATTCTTACTATTTTAAATACATTTACTAAAAATATTTATGCAACGCCTTTTTATCTTTATAAAACAATTAGTACTGTCATACTTAGATTCGATGATTGTTGAATTAATTGCGATTAATTATATTCTCTAGAAATTATCTTCTTCATTGAAAGCTTGATTACGCAGGGCAAACGCATCTTAAATTAAGATGCGTTTGCCCTGTCTCTTAATTGGAGATATTATTCCTAAATGTAAATATTTAAAACATTCATAATTTCTTACTTCTTTAAATAAGTCTTTATACTCATCACAATATTCATCTATTACGCACACGGTTGAATGCGCATCTCCCGCCAAATGTTTAATAATTTGTAGCTCTACATCCATTGCTATACCTTACTTGTAGAGTTTTTTATTTTTATTCCTTTAATAATCGGAAAGTGACAGAAGAGGGCTAGGATAAGAAATGCTGTATTACAGCGAGTTGTAACGCGATAACAGTATCCTGGTTGAAAGTCGCGCTTTGGTCGTGACATAAAAAATATTGGTTTAAGATTCCCGACTTCTGTGGTTCGTCTCAAATCTGACGACAAGCATCGTTAGAAGTCGGGGATATTCTGGGAGTTCGCATCGCTTGACATAAAAAATATTAGAACACCAATCATTAATCGACTCACAGCGTATGAACCGCAAAAAAATTCTAATTTTAACTGCGAATCCTAGCAATACCCAACCATTACGTTTAAATGAAGAAGTCCGAGAAATTAAAAGTGCTTGGGAACGCTCATTAAAGAGAGAACAATTTGAAATTATCGTTTAAGAAGCTGTACGTACCAAAGAATTAAGGCTTTGTTAACTCATAAACCTCAAATACTTCACTTTTCTGGACATGGTTGTAACGCCATAGAATTAGAAAATATTCCCGAACATTTAACACCTGTGTTTCGGAACAGTAGCCTCATGATTTAACTTTAGAACAATTTTTGAAGGTTGCGCCAACTGACGAAGGATTATTTGGAGACTTTTTGTACCACTATCTTTTAGTTTTGGAAGATGACAAATTTTTGAAAACAGCAATGCAACAAGTAATTCAAAGTGATGTTCCCGTCAAAATAGATTCAGTACAAGCCTTTAAATTGCGTAGCATGGGACTAATTGAATCCAAAGGAAATGAAGTACAATCCCTTTGTAATTTATATCGTCTTTATTTTCAAGAACACCTATCTGATTGATTACAGAAATACTAAATTGGTGTTGTGGTAAACCATAAGTACCCCATTCTTCATGAAGTCCGTATTCCGAATTATACTGCTTGGGTAAAATTGCATGACGTAATAAGTCTTCAAAACAAACTCTAAGAGGCTTTGAATCACCTCCATTTTCAACAAAATTATTTTGTTAAATTGACAAATAATTAGTTAATGTACAAAAAGGAGTAATCAAAGCATATAGTCAGCAAGACTATCAGCGCAGGCTCGTTATTCTCTTGAAAGATTTCGGTGGAGAATCTATCGAAAGATGGATGCGGCAGCAACCAAGCTTTTGTAATATAACCTTATCCAAATTTATTACGATTAGCAATCAATATCACAGATATTTTGGGCATTGTATGACTCTCTGGTGCTTTTGAGCCTACCGCTCAATGCTTCAAACTCCCAAAAAGTAGCTTGGCTCAATTGTGTTAACATCAACCAAGAAAAGATGCAGAAATGGGCAGAACACGCACCCATGAATTATCTACATAAATTTCATCTAGTCGAGGCAGAAAAAGCGCGAGTCTTAGGGCAATTTTTTAAGGCTGAAGAGTTTTACGAGCGAGCGATCGCGGGGGCTACTGAAAATGAGTTTATGCAGGAAGAAGCACTCGCCTATGAATTAGCGGCTAAACATTATCTGGCCCGAGGTCGGTCAAAGATTGCCCAAACCTACATGAAAGAGGCGCACTATTGCTACGATCGGTGGGGAGCAACCGCTAAAGTTAAAGACTTAGAAGACTGCTATCCACAACTCCTCAACACCAACCTGGTTCGGCAATCGAATCCAATCGTGACCGATGAAATGATCCGTCATCCAACTGCGGCGATCGATTTGGCTGCGGTGATGAAAGTAGCTCAAGCCCTCTCAGAAATGATCCATCTCGATCAATTAATTGCCACGTTGATGCAGGTGGTAATCGAAAATGCCGGAGCCGAAACTGGCGCTCTGGTTCTCCTGGAAGAGGATCAACTCACTGTGATGGCTCAATGTAGCGGAAGTAGACAGTATGACATAGAAAAGCTTGCTGTTGCTGACTGTGCAACGATTCCTGTCTCCGTCATTCACTCGGTAGAACGTACTCAAGAAACTTTGGTGCTTGATGCAGTCAGCGAATCGCCTTTTTCAACCGATCCTTACATTCAAAAGCAACAGACGCGATCGCTTCTCTGTATGCCAATTCTCAAGCAAAATCAGCTGATCGGCATCCTTTATCTAGAGAACAATCTTAATGCCGGAGTATTTACTAGCGATCGCTTACAAGTCCTCGAACCGTTAATTGCTCAAGCCGCGATTTCTCTAGAAAATGCTCGGTTGTATGAACAGCTAGCAGGCTATGCCGAAACACTGGAAAGGAAAGTCGAAGAGCAAATTCAAGCCTTGCAGCAGGAGATCACGGAACGTCAACAAACCGAAGCCGCATTGAGACAAGGTGAAGCAAATTATCGAAATTTGCTACAAACCGCGAATTCCGTCATCATTCGCTATGATCAGCAAGGACGAATTCACTACATCAACGATTATGGGGTAAAACTCCTGGGCTATGAAGAACACGAGATTTTAGGGCGAACTGTATTTGAAACCATCATTCCAGAAGCCGAACTTTCTGGACGCGATATTCGACCCGTTGTCCATGATTTACTTCGCAATCCTCAATCGTACCCGCAAACCGACGGTGAAAACCTGTGTCGAGACGGTCGGCGAGTTTGGGTTGCCTGGTCGAATCAAGCCATCTTGGATGAACAGGGAGATGTCGTTGAAATTTTATCCGTTGGCAATGACATCACCCAGTGCAACCAAGCAAAAGAGGCATTACAACGCAGTGAAGCCAAGTTCCGAGCTATCTTTGAAAACTCCCAGGTCGGCATCTTCCGAACCCGCTTCTCGGATGGATTACTTCTTGATGCCAATCAATGCCATGCCAATCTGTTTGGCTTTGATTCACCAGAGGAGATCATTGGGCTTGAACACGTCATAGGCTATTATGCAGATCCCAGCGATCACCAACACCTCATTGAGTTGCTGAAGCGGGATCGGGAAGTGCGAAGCTTTGAAGTCCAGATGCGAAAACGAGATGGGACATTGTTTTGGGGGCTTTTCTCTCTTTATCTGAATGCAGGCGATGACTACACCGAAGGGGTGGTTGCAGATATTAGCGATCGCAAACGAGCAGAAGTCGCTCTACAAACGAGTGAAGAACGATTACGTTTAGCATTAACCGCTTCAAATCAAGGACTCTACGATCTCAATATCAAAACTGGAGAAATCGTGGTTAACCCAGAATACGCTTTAATGCTGGGCTACGATCCAGCAACATTTCATGTGACCAAATCTAAGTGGATTGAGAGTTTGCATCCTGACGACAGAGAATCAGCGATTGCAACTTACAATGCTTGTATTACTGGAGAAGTCCCCAACTATCAAGCAGAGTATCGCCTGCGTACCCAGGATGGTCAGTGGAAATGGATTCTTTCTGTCGGCAAAATTGTTGCCTGGAATGAATTTGGTGAACCCATCCGAGCTTTGGGAGTTTATAGGGATATCGACGATTGCAAACGGGCTGAAGCAGCCTCGATTTTAGAAGAGCGTAACCGCATGGCACGCGAAATTCACGACACACTTGCTCAGGCGTTTACGGGCATTCTGGCTCAGGTAGGAGCTGCAAACCAGGTGCTAACAGATGATTTAGAAACAACTCAGGCACACCTAGACCTGATCAAAGAATTGGCACGAACTGGACTGTCTGAAGCGCGGCGATCGGTCGTTGCGCTGCGTCCTCAGCTTTTGGAGGAGGGCAGTTTACAGAGCGCTCTCCATCGCCTCGTTGCTCAAACCAGGGCTACCGCAACTGATACCACTTTGTATGATGAGATTAAGGGTGTGGTGTATGCTCTACCCACTGAAGTCGAGAATAACCTACTGCGAATTGGGCAGGAAGCATTAACTAATGCGATTAAACACGCGAATGCTGATGAAATCCGAGTGGAGCTAGTCTACGATCGCGATCGATTTTGTTTGCGCGTGAGAGACAATGGACAGGGCTTTGGAGTTGGGTGTATTCCATGTGCCGAGGGTTTTGGCTTACTGGGCATGAGCGAACGGGCAGAGCGCATCGGCGCACAACTGACAATTAAGAGTCAACCTGGACAAGGAACAGAAATTATTGTCACCGTCGATCGGGAGTAGCATGACGATGAGCCAAGCCACGACCATTCGGGTTCTGATTGCGGACGATCACGCTATTTTTCGGCAAGGATTAGCCACGATTATCAATCGTGACCCAGAGATGCAGGTGATTGCCCAAGCCGAAAATGGCGAACAAGCGATCGCTCTATTTGAGGAATACCAACCGGATGTCACACTGATGGATCTGAGAATGCCTGAAGTGGAAGGAGTTGCCGCCATTGGTGCAATTTGTGCTACTGCTAAATCTGCTCGAATTATTGTACTGACCACGTATGATAGTGACGAAGATATTTATCGGGGATTGCAGGCAGGTGCAAAAGGATACTTGTTGAAAGAAACTGAACCTGACGAGCTTCTGAACGCCATTCGTACCGTTCACCGTGGTCAGAAGTATATTCCGCCCGATGTGGGAGCAAAGTTAGTACAGCGCCTCAGCAATCCAGAACTGAGTGAAAGAGAACTAGAAGTACTCCGCTCACTGGCACAGGGGATGAGTAATGCTGAGATTGCAGCGGCTTTGAGTATCGGTGAAGGCACGGTTAAATCTCATGTGAATCGGATTTTGAATAAGTTAGATGTCAGCGATCGTACTCAGGCTGTGATTGTTGCCGT
The DNA here is from genome assembly GCA_012033205.1 of Richelia sp. SL_2_1. Lineage (GTDB taxonomy): Bacteria > Cyanobacteriota > Cyanobacteriia > Cyanobacteriales > Nostocaceae > Rivularia. Next base: position 21,881 of record JAAUSO010000018.1, read on the forward strand.
TAAGCGCGGCATTGTCAGTTTATAGGATGTACTTTCGATAGAATTCGGATTCTAACTTAAGTTAGAGCCAGCCTTCTACTCTACGATAGCATGGTTGCTCTATCAATTTCTACTGTAAAAATTTTAACTTGCTATAGACGACAGCTTGAAGGCGATCGCCTATATTGAATTTATGCTGAAAGAAGTTGAGTACTAGAACTGGACACGCCCCAGATAGCTAGGAAAAAATGACATTAACTGAATTTGAATCAAATAAGGAGACAAACCCATGAGTAAAACCATCGACACAATGATCGATCCCAACGACGCCGTGCTGCTGCTGATCGATCATCAGAGTGGACTCTTCCAACTTGTGCGTGACATCGAACTCCCAGTCCTCCGCTCCAATGTCACGGCACTTGCCAAGATTTCCCGACTCGCCAAGATTCCGACCTTCACGACTGCTTCGGTGCCCGATGGTCCCAATGGTCCCCTGATTCCCGAAATCCACCAGCACAATCCTGAGGCGGTTTACATTCCGCGCACAGGTCAGATTAACGCCTGGGATAACCCAGCTTGGGTAGACGCTATCGAGAAGACCGGGCGAAAAACTCTCCTCATCGCCGGAACTCTCACCAGCGTCTGTATGGCGTTTCCGACGCTGAGCGCACTGGCCGCTGGTTACAAGGTCTTCACGATCATTGACGCTTCCGGCAACTGGAGCCAGATGGCGACCGACCTCACTCTGGCCCGCGTCGTCCAGGCGGGAGCCATGCCCATCGACACTTACGCAGTAATCGGCGAACTCATGAACACGTGGAACCGTCCGGACGCAATGGAGTTTGCCGCTGTCATGGTTGACCTCATGCCGATTTACCGCGTCCTGATGGAGAGCTATGACAAAGCTCAATCTGTGCAACGAGATGGACTAGAGACCAAGCTCAATCGGCAAATGGCACCTGTGTAAAAGCACCTAATTGCAACGCACACACACAAAATAAAAAAAGAGAAGGTGAGGAGTTGGTTATCATTTGCTCGCCGTTGGCGAAACATACGCTAACGCAGCAATTATCGATCTCAAAGTTGTTCAATCACGTTCAAATTGCTGACGCTGGGAATGTTTTGAACATAAGGTTTTTCCCAGCTTTTTTTGCAAGCTTCTTTGCTTGATACAGATATAGAAAGATGATCGACGACCACAGCCACAGCTCTTTACTTGTGCCAGCTTTAACCCAAGATCACATTCAAGGCGTGCTAAGTGCTGTCGTGGTGCTGGTGATGTATGGAGACTATCAATGCCCTAAAAGTGCAGACGTTTACAAGCTGATTAAAGCGATCAAACGGGAGCTTAGTGCTGCTTTTGAAGAGGATTATTTATGCTTGATCTTCCGCCATTTTCCGCAAGCACAGATTCATTCTCATGCTCAACGAGCGCCCAAGCTGCTGAAGCCGCCGCTACCCAAGGACAGTTTTGGTCAATGCACGATACTTTATTTGCCCATCACCAAAGGTTGGAGAACGGTTATCTTGTCGAGTACGCCAATGATTTAGGGCTTGATATTCCTCAGTTTCTCAAAGAGTTGTCCAAACAAGTGCATGTCGATCGCATCAATCAAGATATCGAGAGCGGAGTACGCAGTGGAGTTACGGTTGCTCCAGCCTTGTTTATCAATGGCGTTCGATATACCGGACGCTGGAGCAAGGCGCAATTGATGGCAGCCATTGTTTCTGAAAGTCATTATGTAAAGTAAACATTGAATGGAGACTTATAGCTATGTCTAAAAATCCAAAAATCGGCCTAGAAGGACTGCTTCGTCCAGAAGATAGCATTCTGGTACTGATTGACCACCAGCCTTTCCAGTTCACCAACTTGAACAGCCATGAACCGACGATGATCATTAACAATGTGATTGGTCTTGCCAAATCGGCAAAGGTGTTCAACGTACCCACAATCCTGACCAATGTCATGGAAGAAAGAGGGGGGCACATCATCAAGGGACTCCAGGATGTTTTTCCTGATCAAAAACCGATCAACCGCACGTTCATCAATACCTGGGAAGATCCAAATGTGACAGATGTCGTGAAGAAAAGTGGCCGCAAGCAACTTGTACTTGCTTCGCTTTGGACCGAGATCTGTCTCGCAATGCCAGCAATCCAGGCGCTGGGTGAGGGGTATGAAGTATTCATCGTGACCGATGCTTCGGGCAGTGTGACTGCGGAAGCTCATGACATGGCGGTTCGCCGGATGGTTCAGGCGGGTGCAGTTCCAATTAACTGGATGGCTGTACTGGCTGAATGGCAACGTGACTGGGCACGCACAGAAACAGCTGCGGGTGTATCAGAGATTCTTCTTGAGCATGCCGGTGCGAGTGCAGTGGCTCTTGCATGGGAACTTCAGCTCCTTGCAACACCCCCTTCAGCGCCCTCAGGTGGACATTAGGTGGCAACTTCGATCCGCACGTTCCACGCTGCGTCTTGAAGGCGATCGCACAAGAATCTGACAAAACACCCTAAGAATCTGAAAGAATCTGAAAGAACCCGAGTATTAGGATGTTGATCGACATGGAATTCATGATTTATCGTTCTATAAACTTAAGGATGCAATACCATCACTACCCAACTAAAGACTAAGAGTAATGCAAATCTGCATACTTACTCAACCCGGATTGATATTTCAGTCGAAGTGCGATCGCCCAAGAAGTTGCTGAGTTAACGTCTAGAGGCGACTTTGGCAATGTTCTTCTAGATCATCAATAATATCCAGAATTTCAACGAACCGAGAGCCAAAGGCAGTCAACTTATACTCCACGCGGGGCGGAATTTCTGGATAAGCAACTTTCTCAAGAATACCAAAGTTTACGAGATCTACTAATCGCTCATTCAAAACCTTAGTGGTCAATCCCTCAGTTGCACGAGTCATTGCTCCTGGGCGGTTGATACCTTGACGAATTAAGCGTAAAACCTCCAGCATCCATTTACAACCAAGAGTATGCTCTACGATATGAGCCACAGTTGGTTGAGAAGCAGGGATTTTTTTTGGCAAGTTACGGGATTGTGATGACTGCATTTGCGACTAAACAGTAACTACCTTACTAGATGGTGCTGACTTGCGGGACAAGAAAGAACCATTTACGTTGAGTGGTATCGAAATACCTTTACGGTTGATTATACAGCAAGGATGGTTAGCAGAGATGGAAAGTATGAAAGCAGCCGTACTGACAACATTTGGTGGTCCTGAGAGTTTTGAGATTCAAACTGTGCCCAAGCCAATACCAAAACCTAATCAGGTTCTAGTAAGGGTGTGTGCAACATCGATCAATCCAGTTGATTATCAGACTCGCCGTGGTGATTACAAAGACTTGGTTCGATTACCAGCAATCATCGGAGTTGACATTTCAGGGGTTATTGAGACAGTTGGAGAGTCAGTGACAGACTTTGAGGTAGGAAACGAAGTTTATTACTCGCCGCAGATTTTTGGAGAATCTGGCAGCTATGCTCAATATCATGTTGCTGATGCAGGGATTGTTGCGCTTAAGCCATCTAACTTGTCGCACATTGAAGCAGCGTGTTTTCCCCTCGCAGGAGGAACAGCTTGGGATTGTCTAGTGACGAGGGGCAATCTTCAAGTTGGGGAATCAGTTCTAATTCATGCGGGTGCTGGTGGCGTTGGTTCAATTGCGATTCAACTTGCAAAAGCGATGGGAGCCTATCTTTTTACAACATGCAGTTCTAAAAATTTCGATTTTGTCAAAAACCTTGGTGCAGATCGAGCCATTGATTACAAGAACGAAGATTACGCGGAAGTTATTTATCAGGAAACAGATGGGCTAGGTGTTGATTTAGTTTTGGATACGATCGGTGGGCAAACAATCCAGCGTAGCCCAGAAATTATTCGCCCATTTGGCAGGCTTGTGAGTATTGTAGACACTGAAACGCCGCAATCACTCATCGAAGCTTGGGGCAAGAATCTGACTATCCATTTTGTTCTCACGCCACAGTACCGAGCAAAATTAGATGCTTTGATAAAACTAATCGAGCGCACTCAGCTTCGCCCCGTCATTGATTCAACGCTGTCCTGGGATCAGGTAATTCAAGCACATCAGCGTCTAGAGCGAGGGGGGACGCAAGGGAAAATTGTGCTTGAATTTACCAATAGTTAAACTGTCCTCACCGATCGCTTTAAATCGTCACCTGAAAAATAGCCCCAAGTAGCACAACTTAAAACATTCGCATTTTCAGTCAATGCTCGTTGAAACAGAAGGAGCAATTCTATGTCAACTTTCGTCTTGGTTCACGGTGCATGGCACGAGGGTTCTGCTTGGAACGAAGTGATCAAACAGCTAGAAGCGAAAGGGCATCAAGCGTTTGCTCCCACGATCGCAGATCATGGCAAAGGGGTGAATAAGAACGTCAACCATGCTCAATGTACGCAGTCGATCGTCGATTACATTGTTGATAAAGACTTAACCGATATCATCCTATTAGGACATAGTTTCGGCGGGACAATTATTGCGAAAGTTGCCGAAGCGATTCCCGATCGCATTCGACGGCTCATCTTTTTCGATGCCTTTGTCCTGAATGATGGAGAGAGCCTTAGAGATAACATCCTACCCGACTCTCAAGCGTTATTCGACTCTCAAGCGAGAGAATCAGACGATAACACGGTGATGCTGCCTTTTGATGTTTGGCGAGAGGCATTTATCAACGATGCCGATATCGAACTGGCTCAATCGAGCTACGGGCAATTATCGCCTGAACCGTATCAACCGTTCATTGACAAGTTGGACTTGAAGCAGTTTTACTCGCTGCCCATTCCTAAAAGTTACCTCTACTGTACAGAAGATAATGTCCTCCCTCAAGGCGAACAGTGGGGTTGGCATCCGAGAATGTCTAACCGCTTGGGTCTATTTCGGCTTGTACAAATGCCTGGTAGTCACGAGGTAATGTTTTCTAACCCGATCGGTTTAGCAGAAAAGATTATTGTGGCAGGGCGCGACTAGCAGCAGAATTTGCAATTATGTTTATTGATTGAAACAGGAGAAATAGAATGATACTTCAAGATAAAGTGGCGTTAGTCACTGGTGGAACTTCAGGAATTGGTCGTGCAACTGCGATCGCTTATGCCCAACAACAAGCAAAGGTGGTGGTGGTTGGTCGTCGAATTGATGAAGGTGAAGAAACGGTTCGATTGATTAAAGAAGCTGGCGGAGAGGCGATTTTTGTGCAAGCAGATGTCACGCAAGAAGCCGATGTTGAAGCAATGGTTGATAAAGCAGTTGGCGTTTTTGGTCGGTTAGATATTGCCTTTAATAATGCAGGAACTGTCGGCGAAAATCCCTCATTGATTGAGCAAACAGAAGCGGAATACGATCGCATGATGAACGTCAATGTCAAAGGCGTTTGGTTGTCGATGAAATATGAAATCGCTCAGATGTTGAAACAGGGAAGTGGTGCGATCGTCAATACATCATCTGGGGTTGGAGTCGTTGCACTTCCTACCCAACTCCTCTACACCGCGAGTAAACATGCAGTAGTAGGCTTAACAAAAGCTGCTGCACTCCAATATGCCAAAGCGGGTATTCGTATCAATGTAGTTGCACCAGCGGCAATCGAAACAGATATGTTTGAAGCAGCTACAGGTGGACAGGATGAAGTCAAAGCTTACATAGCAGGACTTCACCCGATCGGACGAATTGGAACACCGCTTGAAGTTGCAAATGCAGTCCTGTTTTTATCATCTGACCTGGCATCGTTCATAACAGGTGAAACGTTGATGGTAGATGGTGGGTATGTAGCGCAGTAATTGATCGGCAGTGCGAAACGTTGCGCCCCAGTAGCGATCGATACCGATAGGTTCTCACACCAACACTGAAGGCGAATCAGGTGTGATGCAGCGAAAAGGGGCGTGTTTGAGTTCTTAAAAAGGAGGTTTGCTATGAAGATTCTCATTGTTCTCACGTCTCATGACCAACTTGGCGATACCGGAAAGAAAACTGGTTTCTGGCTGGAAGAGCTTGCTGCTCCCTATTACGTGCTGAAGGATGCCGGAGCGGAGATTACGCTAGCCTCACCGAAGGGCGGTCAGCCGCCGCTCGATCCGAAAAGCGATCTACCCGAAAACCAGACCGAATTAACGAAGCGCTTCTACACCGACACTGCTGCACAGGCTGAACTCGCAAAGACGAAAAAGCTAGCCGACGTGTTTGCGGACGATTTTGATGCAGTCTTCTACCCTGGCGGACATGGACCGATGTGGGATATGCCCGACAACGCGACCTCGATCGCACTGATCGAAGCCTTCGTGAAGTCCGATAAGCCAGTCGTTGCAGTGTGTCACGCGCCAGTTGCGTTGGTCAATGTGCGCGGAAAGAACGGCGAGTATCTAATCAAAGGCAAGCGCGTGACCGGGTTCACGAATGCGGAAGAAGAAGCGGTGGGCTTGACCGCGATCGTGCCTTTTTTGCTGGAAGATCGGCTAAAGGAACGGGGAGGCATCTACAGCAAAACCGATAACTGGATTTCCTATATCCAAGTGGACGGCAAGCTGGTGACTGGACAGAACCCGGCATCTTCGGAACCCGCAGCGAAAGAGTTGCTGAAGTTGCTTCGCTCTGTTTGATCTGAGCTTTTGTCACGGGCGCGAGCCTCAAAATTGATAATAGCTTAACCGCTTGAACGAGACGTAATCAAATTTGTAGATAGAACTCAGGAGAATTAACATGACCAAAGAGCAAACAGTAGACAAACAGGCAGTACAGGCAACCCCCAACCGGCTTTGGCAACTCCAGTCAACCCTCGTTTGGCTATGACTACGATACCTTCGCCGCCGATTTGAATACACTCATGACTAAGCTTGACTTGCAAAATGCTGTGTTGGTTGGCTTCTCAATGGGAACGGGTGAAGTCACGCGCTATCTTGGCAAGTATGGCTCAGAACGGGTGCAAAAAGCGGTGCTAATCGCTCCTGTCCCACCATTTCTGTTAAAGACGAACGACAATCCAGAGGGCGTTACTCCCCTTCGATGGCATTATGAAGCGATCGTTGAAGATCGTCCAGCTTACTTTTCTGCATTTTTCAGAGAATTCTTCAATGTGGATGTGTTGCTTGGCGATTGTATTAGCAATGAAGCAATTCAGGCAAGTTGGAATGTGGCAGCAGGGGCTTCTGCTAAAGGGACTTTGGACTGTGTAACTTCCTGGCTCACCGATTTCCGCGATGATTTGCCCCGCATTGATGTACCAACGCTGATTATTCATGGCGATGCCGATCGCATTTTGCCACTTGAGTCCACCGCAGCAAGACTGCCAAAGCTGATTAAAAATAGTCAACTTGTTGTCATTCCTGGCGGACCGCACGCCATCAGGTTAATCCCTTGTTGTTGGACTTTCTTCAGGGGTGATTATCTATAACCTTTTTGGTCCAAAACTGGGCGGCAAGCTTCAAACATCGTTAAAGGCAGCAGGCTACACGCCTAACGAGATTGATGCAATACTCCTGACTCATATTCATACCGATCATAGTGGGGGGCTGGTCGAAGCTGGTCAACGGGTGTTTCCTGCCGCCACGCTCTATGTCGGCAAGCTAGATGTCGATTTCTGGTTTGATCGAGCGAATGCCACGCGATTCAACGTTGCTGAAAAGTACTTTGACGAAGCCGCGAAAACTGTCAAACCTTATTTACGCATTATGGGAACCAAATTGTTGACAAAAAAGGAAAAACCGGCTTTGTTCCAGTTAAAGCAAGGTGGGTGATAGAAAGAACCAATTCTCGGATGGAAAGGTGTAAAAGTCTAGTCAAAAATTTTGAAAGAACTCTTGAACACTCCACCGCCAAGCTTAATCTATGTTTTATCAGATTGATGCTTAAAAGACTGGCAATTAGTTAGTGGAGAACCCAAATGGGTTCTATAAGCTGTACAGAATGACCTTTACTTGATAGCCAATAGCTTAGATGTACAGCGGTTGTAGACTTAGAGCAGCCACCCTTTGATTAATTAACGATATTACTGCCATACTGCATTACTGCATTAATTACTGCCGAACCGTAACTAAGCTGAAAGTTTGTTTAATGGTTTATATACCAGATAAATGTATAAACTACAAACATTAATTACTTACTGCATTACTGCATTGATTAATCAATGCAATTAGTGCAAAAATGTCAATCGATAACGGAGGAAATTATGGCAAATATATGAGATATAAAAAGAAGATTAGAGGGTTGAAAAGACGGATTAGACACATTCAAAAATGGAAACAGCAAAATTTCAACGTGAGTTTAAGTAATTCTAACTATGATTATGTCAAAATCAAGATTAGCCCTTGGCCAAGAAGTTTACGTTTTGCCAAACTATCACCGCCATTGTGGTACAGACGGTTAATCTTATCAGCGATGTTTGAAATTTACCACAATTGGAAAAAACAACTTATTGAAAGAGGAGAGCCTTTTTACTTAAAAATTTGGTTGTTTCATCCACGTTTTTCTCATTCACAAGTCGTTGCAGGAATAGGTGAAAGAATTGATTGGTACGAAAATGTTTTTCCTATCCCAGAAAATCAATATGAACCATTTCCCTATTCCGAGTATGCTTCAAATCACTACAATCTGCATGATGTAAAGTGGGAATTACGTATAGATGATTTTGAGCATTATGAAAAAATGGATGAATTGACACCCCAAGAAGTGGAAAATCTTCAAAAAACAGCTTACCACATAACTCAAACATCTGACGGTGATACTTTGTACTCAGTCTGGCTAGGCTCAGTCTGGGTTGGTCATATCCAATGATATTACTTATCAAGCACTAAATTTGAGACTGGTTGGTGCGTGACGACTTGATCGGCGTATCGCACTTCCATCGTTATCTATTCTTTATCATCATCATCCTTGTCTTTTTTCTTCAGTCCTAAAATCAACGGGGTTAAAGCTGTCAAAATTGCTGGTAGTAATGCCAGACAATCATAATATGTTGGTGCTTGCCCAACTTGAGGAGTTGGAATATCGGCTGTAACTGGAACGCCGATGTAGGTTTCAGAAGAGATTTCTTGAAAATTGTTTGTTATCATCAGAAAAATTTGATATTTCTGCCAAAACTAAGTGGCATTAGTTTTGATAGGTGAACAATTGACCCAGTAGTGAGTGCTTTCTCATTGCTGGGTTATTCTATTAGCCTCATTTTTTCAAGGCTTTAATTATTAGTGTTGATTTAACAACAATCGTGACTGCGGTTATCCTTTAAGAAAATCTCGCACATCAACCAAAAGATAATCGCAAACAGAACAATTGGAAAAAAGATATCGTTGATAGTTTGAATGGTAGTAGAAATTTCAAATGCTGAACAATCAAATAAAAGTGAAAACATGGTTCTACAACGGGATTTTCAACACCTGAACAAGATGATAAAAATGTAAAAGAACTTCTTGAAAATGATTATATTGAAAGGCAGCTTGAAAGGCTATGCGCTCACAGAAAAAATTGATAGAAAATCTTAAATGGACTGAAGACTATGAAGATTTTTTATTATAAGAACAGAAAAAAAGAAGTAATAAATGATTTTACTTGAGTGCCTGTAATTGAATTATCTGATAAATTTAACTTTATGTACTAACTGTAATGAACTCATTAAAGTTTCAAAATCATTTTTTTCTTCTTTTCTATATATGAATTATTTTTATGATTCAGATTCCAAAGTGCTGCAAAATCAAGGACTAAAATCCTGACTACGAACCTGCGAACTTATTCTTCCTTCACAAATTGAAAATGCCTACATGTTATTATTCATTTCTAGTTAAAGCCTTTACGTAATCCCTCATTTTTTTTAATAAAAATTCATAGTCAGGACTTACGCAACTGGCACGCGCCGAGCGCCTAGAAACTAATATTTTTTTTAGATAGTTTTTTGCGATTTGTAACACTCATGTAGCAATTTTGTTAAATCTTGGCTATGTTGTTATATAGTTGATTGTCAGGAAAAATACACAATCTGATTCTTTTAGAGTAATTTACGTTTGGGCAATAAGTTGTGAATTATTACCCAAATATAAGGGCTTAGGGGTTAGGTATTGGATATGGGAAATCTAATAACTACCATGTTGTTGGTGTGTATTTTAAATTCAGAAGAGTGTTCAGATAATAGTGTTCGGATAATTAAGAAACGGCTAAAGTATTAGTTTCATCTGCTGTATGATTCGATTTGAAATTTGAGATTTTGGATTGTATTCTTCTTGAAAGAAGAGGCTTACTGATTTTAGATTGTAAATCTAGGTTTTAAGATTTGGGTATTTGAGATTATCCCCTGGTTGAAAGTCAGGAGCTTGTTTTTCTACCTAAAATCGAAAATCCGTCTTGGAAAGTTTGCTGGGACGGAAACCGACCCCAGCAACTTTCCGCAAAATCCAAAATTGCAAGGTCACAATAGTTGCAGAGGATAAATTGATTATGCCAATTACACCAACGTATCCGGGTGTTTACATCGAGGAGATTCCTAGCGGTGTTCGCACAATTACAGGTGTTGCGACATCGATTACAGCCTTTATCGGTCGTACAGTACGGGGAAAATCTGACAACCCAGTTTTAATCAATAACTTAGGGGATTTTGAACGAGTATTTGGGGGACTTCATGTTGACTACCCTATGAGCTATGCAGTCAATGATTATTTTTTAAATGGCGGTAGTCAGGCAATAATTGTACGATTGTATAAATCAGCAGAAGAGCAAGATGGGATTGCCAAGGTAACTGTTGGCAACTTGAAATTACAAGCTAGCAGTCCTGGTGAATGGGGTAACAAACTGACCGTGACCATAGATAATCAAGGTATCACGGACGACGTTGCTGAACGTTATGGATTAGATAAAGCAGAACTGTTTAATTTAACAGTGACCGATGATAATCCCAACGGTGTAGTTGAAAAAATTCTTAACCTCTCAGTGAAGGAAGGATTGCGTCGTGTTGACCGAGTTTTAGAGTCGGAATCACAGCTAATTCGCATTCAATTAAAAGAAGACCAAACTCCAGATTTGCCTGATTCCATCTCTTTTAGTGATGATAATGCTAGCGCAACAGCTACAGGTGGTGAAAAAAGTCAAGCATTAAGCGATTTAGACTACCAAGGTTTTAAAAATACTAAAACTGGGCTGTATGCTTTAGACAAAACAGATTTGTTTAACTTACTTTGTATCCCTCCGGATATGAGGAATGGGGATACTTCTAAAACAGTCTATCAAAAAGCGATGGAATACTGCGTATCCCGACGCGCTATGCTAATTGTAGATCCACCTGCTAGTTGGAGCAAAGATGCAGAATTGACCTCTACAGCTAGGGAAAAATTAACTACTGATATTGGTCTATCTGGAAAAGAAGCTCGCAATACTGCACTATATTTTCCTAGAGTGGTGCAGTCAGACCCTCTTAGGGAAGGACAGCAAGATACATTCGTTCCCTGTGGAATTGTCGCTGGGATAATGGCTCGTACCGATGCAGATAGGGGTGTATGGAAAGCTCCAGCAGGTATAGATGCAGCTTTAAATGGAATTCAAGGACTAGCGGCTAACCTTACGAATGAGGAAAACGGCACGCTTAATTCTTTAGGAATTAATTGTTTGCGAACTTTTCCAGTTTACGGTCAGGTAGTTTGGGGGGCACGGACGTTACGAGGAGCGAATCAACTTGCAGATGAATACAAGTACATCCCTGTACGCCGTTTGGCTTTATACATAGAGGAAAGTCTGTATCGCGGTACTCAATGGGTAGTGTTTGAACCGAATGACGAACCATTATGGGCGCAAATTCGATTGAATGTCGGCGCTTTTATGAATAATCTATTTCGTCAAGGTGCTTTTCAAGGTAGTACTCCCCAGGATGCTTATTTTGTCAAATGCAGCAGTGAAACTACGACTCAAAATGATATCAATTTAGGAATAGTTAACATTATTGTCGGTTTCGCTCCTTTGAAACCTGCGGAATTTGTCATTATCAAATTTCAACAAATTGCTGGTCAAATTGCTGCTTAGTACTTGAACAACATTTTCCTTTGGAGTATCGAGAGGTTAGATAAATATGGAGTTTACTGTTAATCCCTTGCGATTTGACCCCTATAAAAACTTTAAATTTCGGGTTAAATGGGATGGTAAATATGTGGCTGGAATTAGTAAATTTGGCGCTCTCAAACGTACGACAGAAGTAGTGACACATCGTGAAGGAGGCGACCCCAGTACCTCGCGCAAGTCACCAGGAAGAACCGAATATGAAGCAATTATGTTAGAAAGGGGTGTCACTCACGACTTAGAATTTGAAAAGTGGGCGAGTAAGGTATGGAACTATAAAAATGCTCAAGCAGGAGCAGAACAGAGGACTCAAGAAGTATCTCTAGCTGATTTTCGCAAAGACATTATTGTTGATGTCTTTAATGAAGCCGGTCAAAAAGCTATATCTTACAAAATTTATCGCTGTTGGGTGTCTGAATATCAAGCTTTACCAGAACTTGATGCCAATGCGAATGCAGTTGCGATTCAACATATCAAATTGGAAAATGAAGGCTGGGAAAGAGATGAAGAAGTTAAAGAACCCAAAGAAGAAAGTTTTTAAATAAAAATAGCTTATGCGTGCATTGTCTGCTGGGGAATTATTAACTATTTGGGAACAAGGATTAATGCAGCAGCCTGTACAACAAGCATTAGACTTGTTAACGGTTGCTTGTCCAGAAATTTCTTATTCACAAATAGCACAATTGAGTATCGGACAAAGGGATGCTTTATTGCTAACTTTGCGCGAGTGTACATTTGGTTCTCAGATTCAGAGCTTAGCGACTTGCGGTAAATGTGGGGAACATTTGGAACTCACTTTTGATGTTTCAGATATCCGCACTACTACACCTATCGAACCTCTGGAAAGTTGTTCTGTGCAAGTTGATAGTTGGGAAATTGAGTTTCGCTTACCTAATAGTTTAGATTTAATGATGATAGTCTCTACCGATTCCTCCCCAAGCGCACTCTTGGAACGCTGTTTGTTACAGGTACGGGAAGGGGAGGAAATTCAACCGATAGCACAATTACCAAACCAAATCGCTGGTGCTGTAGTAACTCAAATGGCAAAACTTGACCCCCAAGCAGACGTGCAACTCAATCTCTGTTGTCCCGCTTGCAGTCATCGATGGCTCTCTACTTTTGATATTGTTTCCTTTTTCTGGAGCGAAATTCATGCTTGGGCAATTCGCACTCTCCGAGAAATACATATTTTAGCTTCTGCCTATGGTTGGGGAGAAGCAGAAATTTTGGCGATGAGTCCCTATCGACGACGATTATATTTGGAGATGGTAGGCAGATGAGTAATTTTCTTAACAATCTAGTAGCTAGAAACAACAATCAGTTAGAGATGATACAACCCCGAATACCATCTCTATTTGAACCTAGCATGGTAATAAATTTTACACAAAATCAAAGTATTAATGATCCATCAGTACAAGCAAATATTTCAGAACCGCTCGGACATAGTACAAATCAGGTTGTTGAGGTAGAATCTCGCTCTATCCCTCCTCAAGAAAAAACTCAAATTGCAAGGGAATTCCCAAAACACAATAATTGGGAGAGGACGGAGTATATTACCCATAACTTTGAGGAATCCCCAACAATAACTAATGAATTTTCATCTCCACCGCAAAGTCCTATCTCTTTTTTAGAAAAAACTCAGATGAAAAGGGAATTCCAAGGGCAAAATGATACGGATAATCACGAGTATATTTTTACCCGTGACACCGATGAATCCTCAACAAATCTCACTGTTGAACATCAAAACAACTTTGTCACTAATAATTATTTGCATAGAGTAGAAGTACGCAATCAAAAATCGTCAGAACCGAAAGTGATTCAGCAGTCTCTTGCTAAAGAAACTTTCACCAAGGAAATTTTTACCCCCAAAGAAAGTAAAACAGAAGCTCCAGAAATTAACTCACTTATTCCCCAACAGCCACCAGCCAAAATAGTAGAACAAGTCATACCGATTATAGAAAAATCCCCTATTCTCAAGGAAACTCCACCAACCCAAACGTTAATTACACCCGCTCAAATTAGTCCAAAAATTACAGTAGTAAAACAGTCACAACCAATACTCGAAAAACCGGAAGCAGCGCCAACAATTAACATTAACATTGGTCGAATTGAAGTTAGAGCAACAACTTCAACGACAGTATCCAAGTCAGTTAAACCTAGGGTAAAACCCGCAGTCATGAGTTTAGATGAATACCTAGATCAGCGTGGAGGTGGTAAATGAGCAATTCATTGGCGATCGCCACTGTCACAACTACTTTACGTTATCTATTACAACGACGGTTTGATAGTAATGGTTCTGGTAGCGTGAGTGTGACGACTAAGCCTTTAGATAAAGCCCGCGACAATAATAACGGCAATGCAGGTAATCAAGTCAATTTGTTTCTCTACCAAACTCAGCAGAATGCAGCTTGGAGAAATATGGATATCCCTTCTCAAGTCAAACCAGGAGAAACGGGATTACCTCCATTGGCTTTAAATTTATACTATATGCTGACAGCTTACGCTCAAAATGATGACTTTCCCGAACCAACCAGTCATGATTTGTTAGGAGAAGCAATGAGTGTATTTCACGACTATCCTATTCTCAGTCCTGAAGATATCAAAAACGCCTTACCAGCAGCAAATATAGCTAAGCATGATTTATATAACCAAATAGAAAGAGTCAAAATTACACCCCAAAGCTTGAGTTTAGACGAACTCTCGAAAATGTGGACGACCTTTCAAACTCAATACCGAATTTCCACAGCTTATGAAGTATCAGTAGTTCTAATCGAAAGTACTCGTCTACAAAAAACACCTTTACCAGTATTATCGCGGAGTTCTGGAGATACAGGAGTTACTACCCAAGCAGATACCACTCCTCCCTATCCCACCTTATTAACTGTCAATTTCACAGCCATTGAACAAGCCAGGGATAATTTACCAGCTAACCAAAAAAAATTATTACAAAAACCCGCAGCTAATTTAGGAGATGAATTAACTTTAACTGGCTATAACTTGGAAGGTAACAACGTTCAAATTGAATTTAATCATCCGCAATTAACAACACCAAATATTCTTACCATCCCAGCAGTAGCGAGAACAGAAACGGAACTTCAACTGACAATTCCCATTACCCAACCAGAACAATGGTGTCCGGGATTTTATATCATCACAGCAATTATCGACAACCATACCAGCAACGGATTACCTTTACCGATAGCACCGACAATTGAAAATATAGCTTTCGACAGTCGGGACAACAGCGACCCCAACAAACCCAATAATGTAATTATAGAAGTGAGATGCAATCCAACCGTATTACCAGGACAAAGAGTAGCTTTGTTGTTGAGTACTCAAGAACCAGCATTCATCGAAATAGGTAACAAAGAATTAATATCCAGACCCCATCCTACCCAAACTGACAGCTTGGTATTTGAATTAGGGGATATTTCCCCAGGTACATATCAAGTGCGTCCGAGATTGCGGGTAGATGGAGTAGATAGTTTGGTTGTTGACTATAGTGTTACACCTCTGATTGTTCCGCTCAGTTTTATTCCGGAAATTCCTTTAGTAATTAATTAGTCAAAAGCCCCGCAGAAGTCATCTGTATGGGGAGCCTTCCCGAAGTTGGGCGGAATAAAAACCCAGCAAAATTAATGCAAAGAACTACTAGTATTCGTATTCACCGCTCACAGTACCATCCCAGGTTTTTAAATAATTTCTGTTCCCTGTTCCCTTAACCTACAAGTAATTTCCCTAAATTAAACCTTTATGAACAATCTACAACAATGGCAACAGAATAACGATGAATACTTAACAAAAGCCTTATCATGGCTGCGTTTATCTCTTAAACGACAGATAAAAAAACTAGAACAAGTACAAGAAATACGCCAACCCAAAGAAACCTTACCAACAAAACACCATTTTTTCAAACGCGAAAAGTCGCAAACTTTACACTTACCTGCTTTACCTTCCGCAAATGATGGAATTACTGAAGCAGAAGTAGCAGAAGCTCTCAGGGAAATATCCAATGCGGAAGCATTATCACCACCTCCAGCAATGGTGATTCTCAGTCAGCGTCTCGGACTTTCACCTTTTGAACAAAAAGTGTTGTTGCTCTGTGCTGCTATTGAATTAGATACCAGTATTGCCGCTCTCTGCGCCCGCGCTCAAGATAATCCCCATCAAACCTATCCTACCTTTGCCCTTGCCTTTTCCTTGTTTACAGATGCTGCTTGGGATGTACTCTCACCAGAACGTCCTTTGCGCTACTGGCGATTACTCGAAATCAACCAACCCGCAGCCCAACCCTTGACTAGTAGTCCATTACGGGCTGATGAGCGCATTGTTAATTACCTTAAAGGGCTGAATTATTTAGATGACCGTTTAGTTTCCTTGGTTACACCTTTGGATGTTGAGAATATTAATTACCAATTACCACTTTCACACCAACAAGCAGTAGAGGCGATCGCCACCTATCTAGAACCCTATCAAACTCCCACAGTTATTCAGCTGCTCGGTTCCGACACTGCGAGCAAGCAACTGATAGCACGACAAGCAGCGCAAAACATGGGTTTGTTTGTTTACCGTTTATCCCTAGAGTTACTACCTAGCCAAGCCGCCGAGTTAGAAACCTTTATTCGTTTGTGGGAAAGAGAAAGTTTACTTTTACCAATTATTCTTTATTTAGATGCCCAAGAAATTACTAATTCTCCAACAGAAGCACAAAACGCACTTGTATACCGCTTCCTGAATCGCATTAACCACTTCTTATTTCTCAGCAGTCGGGAGATTCGCTGTAATTTAGGTCGTCCGACTATTCCTATAGATATCGAAAAACCCACCCCCGAAGAACAAAAACAGCTTTGGGAAACAGCATTAGGTAATATCGGGGACGAGATTCCAGCAAAATTAGCCAGCCAATTTAACCTCAACCAACCGACAATTTCCCAAATCACCAAAACTGTACTCAACACAGCCTCAAACAATAATCTATACGACCAAATTTGGTTTACCTGTTTAGCCAATACCCGTCCTCAATTAGATATGCTCGCTCAGCGTCTCAACCCCAAAGCCAGTTGGGAAGATATTGTTTTACCACCAGAAGAAACCAACTTGTTGCAGCAAATTGCCGACCAAGTAAAACAGCGTAGTAAAGTTTACCAAGAATGGGGCTTTGAAAACCGCATGAATCGCGGCTTGGGTATCAGCGCTTTATTTGCAGGGGAAAGCGGTACGGGTAAAACAATGGCGGCTGAGGTAATTGCTAATGAACTACGTTTAAATCTATACCGAATTGACTTGTCAGCAGTAGTAAGTAAATACATCGGCGAAACCGAGAAAAATCTGCGACGGCTATTTGATGCAGCAGAAGATGGGGGAGCAATTTTGTTTTTTGATGAAGCAGATGCTTTGTTTGGCAAACGCAGCGAAGTAAAAGATTCTCACGACCGCTACGCCAATATTGAAATTAACTATTTATTGCAAAGAATGGAAGCTTTTCGCGGATTAGCTATACTAGCCAGCAATATGCGAAATGCTCTCGACCATGCGTTTGTGCGACGTTTGCGGTTTATTGTCACCTTCCAATTTCCTAATCCTCCCGAACGACAGAAAATATGGCAGAGGGCATTTCCTAAAGAATTACCCATAGAAAACTTAGACTTTGCTCGGTTAGCAAGATTGAATTTGACGGGAGGTAGCATTCATAACATAGCTCTGAATGCCGCATTTTTAGCAGCACAGCAATCAAGGGGGGTAACAATGCCGTTAGTATTGCAGGCTGCGCGGACAGAATTTCGCAAATTAGATAGACCGATTAACGAAGTAGATTTTCGCTATTCAGAACCAGTAGGAGTAAAAGTATGAATATCAACGTTAATATTGAAAGATTAATTTTAGATGGTATGTCCGTTCCCCATGCCGAGCGACCTTTGTTACAGGCGGCATTAGAGGTAGAATTAGCAAGACTTTTGGCGGTTGACGGCTTAGCTCCCAACTTACTAGAAGGTGGTACCCAAGCTCGAATTAATGCTGGTAGTATGGAAATTGATAATAATAGTAATTATACGCAGATGGGGCAGAATATAGCCCAAGCTGTATATCGGGGGATGGGGTTATGAGCAAGCAGACAGTAGCCCAGCAGAAACCGACAACATCACCGCTTTCTCAAGGTGGGATTTTGCAGCGGAAGTGTGCGACTTGTGGGCAACATCAAGTTGCGGGTGGGGAGTGTGAAGGATGTAAAAAAAAAGCAGGAATAATACAACGGCGTACAGCTAGTCAGGGAGAAATTTCGGAAGTACCGCCAATTGTCCATGAAGTGTTAAATTCTCCCGGTCAACTTTTAGACAACGCTACTCGTGGTTTCATGGAGCCACGTTTTGGACGTGATTTTAGTCAAGTGCGGGTACACACTGGTGGGAAAGCTGCGGAGTCGGCACGGGCTGTGAATGCTTTGGCTTATACAGTTGGGCGGAATGTGGTGTTTGGGACAGGACAGTATGCACCAAAGACGACAGGGGGTAAACATTTAATAGCACATGAATTAGCACACACCATTCAACAAAGTCAACAAAAGGCATCATCTCCGTCTAAGTTACGAGTTGATAGCGCATTTGCGCCCACGGAATCTAATGCTGAGGGTGCTGCTAGCGCTGTCATGTCTGGAATCAAACTACCAAAATTCGCTGCATCAGCAACAGTTTTAAGTCGTCAAACAGAGGCAGGCAGTCCTATAGATTTACGTATTGACCCAAGTACTTTATTTGCAAACCCCCCGGTACCAGGCTCATACAGTATCACCCGCGTTCAGACAGTAGATGATAACGTAAAACTAGTTCATCTAAGTAATGGTGAGCGTTACCGTGTTACCCGCAGACGCAGGGAGCAACGCAGAGAACGAGGAAGTGTAGAACCGTTTACTAGATTTTCTCCCGGCATAGATCGAGAAAGAGTATGGTTAGAGTTGGAATGGTGTTCTGGAGCAACCGAAGGTGAGGTGCGTGTAGGTGCAAATGTTCCTGAACAGGTGATTCAGATTGCGATCGCCACTATTTTTTCTGGTGAGGATATTGACGAAGCACTCAGGAACACTAGCATTACACCTTTCGCAGAAGCAGAAATGCGTGTTAGAGGTTGGCGGATTAGTGTTGCACCAGAAACAACTATTGACAGTAGCGGAAATGTTACTGATATTCAAGGACGGGTGGGAGTAGAAACAGATACTAGAATTGGTACTATTGGCGTTGAGGGCAGACTCGGAAGTCAAGCTGTAGGAGATGACCCACTTGGTGGTATTCAAGGTGGAATTAGTTTAATCTTTACACCAGGAAGACCACCAGAACGCAGGTCTCGTTGCGATCGCCGACGTGTAACTTTAGTCGAAAATATTCGCTACGAATGTCAGCAGGAACGGGATATTCCTGCTCAACAAGTAACCAGAACTCGTGAAGTTGAACGACAACAAGAGCGTACTCGATTTTTGTACTTTGATTACGCAACTTCAAGAATTAATAACTCTCTTAGTGCATCTTCTCTAGGGGAACTGAGTGTAGACTTAAGTGAAGGATTTCGGGTTAGCAGCATACGTGGTTTCACATCTCCAGAAGGACCAAGAGAAGCAGGAGTGCGTTTTCAGGGTAACGAACAACTATCACGGGAGCGTGCAGAAGCAGGTGTTAGTCAAGTGCAACAGTTGTGTGCAAGAGAAGGGATTGGCAACTGCTTTGCGGCAAGTGCCGACATTAGCGGACAAGGAGAACTTTATACATTGGAAACTTTAACAGGAGAAGAAGTAGAAAGACCTCAACAAGCAGAATTTGCTGCAACTGAATTTACAACCCAACAACAAGAGGAAATGCATCGTACACCAGGGTTAACTCGCCGTCTAGAACGCGCTCGAACTCCTGATGAACGTGCAGATATTGTTTATCCTCTCTTGCGAAGAGCCGCCATCACACTAACACGTACTCAAAGAGTAACTGAGTCATTTACTGAGGAAATTCCAGCTCGCATTGAACGACGAGATATTTTAGGCGGTTGTCCACCAGATATTATCCAAAGTGCTTTTCCTCAAGCGCGGATATCACCCTAATCATCAAAAACTTTTCTCAAACCAACATAACACAAATGCGATCGCCCACTCAAACTCAAAGCCAAGTATTACCCTTTATCCCTATCTCCAAAGGACTGCTACAGCGTAAATGTGCTTTCTACGGTCAAAATATGGGGGGTGAAGGATGTCGCGAATGCAGTAAAAAACGGCAGTTATTACAGCATTATTCTACAAACCAGGCTGACTCTTCAGAAGTACCGCCAATTGTCCATGAAGTATTAAATTCCCCTGGTCAACCTTTAGACAAAGATGACCGTAATTTCATGGAATCTCGCTTTCATCAAGATTTTAGTTCGGTGCGAGTTCATACAAATGTTCAAGCCGCAGAATCAGCTCAAACTATTAATGCATTAGCTTACACAGTCGGGCAAAATGTGGTTTTTAATACAGGACAGTACGCTCCAAAAACATTTATCGGTCAGCAGACATTAGCACATGAATTAACTCATGTACTACAGCAACAGCATATTACACAGGGGGATAATTCTGTAGCAAACTTGCACCTCGCTCAGTCTAACAGTTCTGATGAAATAGAGGCAAATCGGATAGCTGATGCACTCACAACACAAAAGCACGAGTCACGATTACCCGAAATTACAAGCAATCTATCAGAACCTGCGATTCAAAGACTTTCAATAGGGGAAGGAATTGGAATTGGCTTAGGGGTGGCTGCTGGATTAGTTGGTTTGGGCTTACTAGCCTATTTCTTAGGACGCAAACGCCCACCAATTCATTTAGAAACAAATGCGGCTAACATTCAGCTAATTCGAGACCCAGCAATTGCCAATCCAGAAATAGTTGCAACACTACCTCAAGGAACGCGGGTTGTAATTACCGATGACGGTAGAAACCGTCCATTTAATGGGAGCAACGAGCAATGGGTAAAAGTCCGCGTCACTGTTGGACCTTTTCTGAACCAAGAAGGCTGGCTACATCAAAATCAATTAATAGAACGTCCAGAAACTGAAGAAATTTCACCAGAAGCGGCATTGCAAATTTTTCAAGCCCTTGCTCAAGCTAACATATTAACAGACGATGGTTCAGCCCCCATACCATTTCATTATCCACCTGACGGTTGCTACGCTCGCGCTCACCGTATGGAACAGTTGCTAACAGAAATGGGATATGCTTCCGAAAAGGTATTTGCTTTAGCTGGTTCGCTACCATTACGGGCAGAAACTGATTACGGACAGGATACACCACCAAGTGAAAGTCCAGGTGTAACTTGGGCATGGCACGTTGCGCCGATTATTAAGGTTCGCGATCCGCAACGAAGACTCTTAGAAACTGTACTCGATCCATCGTTAGCAGATCGACCACTGTTATTGGATGAATGGCTAGATACGATGGAAGCCGATCCAGATACAGGAAACACAACCTTTAGCCGGCTGACATTGGAGGAAGTACGGCAACAGATGCGAACAGGAGAATTAGAACGAAGTCGGAGAATTGTTGTCACTGCTCCTCGCTATACCTACAATCCTGAAAGTTTGCTTGATACCGATCCTACCCGTGAAGAAGCACAAAGCATGGATCGCTCATCTCGACCAAGAATCACTAGATATGTTCAATTAGTTCCTGTGTTTGAACTTGCTCGATTGATTCGCGTTGAGTTGCGCCGTGCTGTAATTAACTTGATGGTTATCTTAACTGCTATACGCAACGTCACCCGTTTTGTGCGACAGCAATTTAAAATACGCTTTGTCCACTTGCTAGAACAACTGCGACAGCGACTCAGTTCCACCGAACGCCAACAAGTTGACGCTGCATTGGATGAATAAATTGGAATTTTTAGAGAAGATGAATTGAAGGCTTTCATCTTTAGATAAAGGTTTGAACCTGAACCCCTAAGTAAAATTGCTTCGGGGGTGTTATCGTTCCTTCAATTTAGGGCTAGACCTTTCTCTTTCCCCCAATCAGAAGATAAGAGAATGTCGCGAACGTCTTTCCCTATCTTAACCTAATGATTAGAATAAATTAATCCAATTCTACTTCTGTAAAGATTGTTAAACAAAACGGAAATAAACTAGTATTTCCTCGGTAAAGCAATTAGCATAATAATACAACAGCAGATAAATGCTTTTATACACTTTTAGCCAAAGTTCCGTATCTATTCTGGCAAGTTCTTCGACAGTCAACTAAGATAAACTATTCTCAGGCAAAGCCCCGAGCCATGATTTCTTTCCCAGGTTCACCTAGGCTACTTAAAGGCGGCATTGTCTTAATTGACCCCAATAATTCGCAAGTGCAACGTATTATCGTCATGCAATATAATCCCGATACCTTGAGTCGCACTTTACAGGTGCAGGGGGTAGGAGGAGAAAGTGGCGATCGCCAAGAAGCACTGCGGCTCAAAGGTCCGCCAGTTGAGACAATTAAGCTAGATGCCGAAATAGATGCAACAGACCAACTAGAATTCCCCAAGCAAAATTCTTCTACGGCTGAACTAGGTATTTTTCCCCAATTAGCAGCCCTGGAAACTATCATTTACCCTAGTAGCGGTCAGTTGCAAAATAACAACTCTCAAGCAATAATGGGCACCTTGGAAATTGCCCCAATGGAAACTTTCCTCAGCCTATTTGTTTGGAGTCAGAATCGCATTTTACCCGTGCGGTTAACTGAATTTAGTATCACAGAAGAAGCTTTTGATACTTCTCTCAATCCCATTCGCGCTAAGGTGAGTTTGGGAATGCAGGTATTAAATATAAATGACCTCGGATTTAACCACAAAGGCGGTAATCTGTTTATGGTCTATCAGCGTCAAAAAGAGCAATTTGTGAGGCGCAATCGCCCCGGCATATTTAGCTCTTTAGGAATTACAGGTATTCCATAATGGACACAATGCAAGCTATGGCAATGCAAAACTTATTGCAGCCAGATGCTTTAAAAACAAATCTCTTTCCTGTCACCAGCCGTTACTACGGGTTGGATACGGCGATAGTCAAAAGTTCCACAGGGAAAACAATTGTCTATTTGCGTCGCCGTTTTGTTCCATCTCCCGAAAGGTTTGAGTTACTTCAAGAACATACAGTAATCCAGGGCGATCGCCTTGATAATATCACAGCCCAATATCTAGGCGACTCAGAGCAGTTCTGGCGGATAGCTGATGCCAATAATGCGATGAATCCTAGCGAACTTACTGAAAACATTGGTCGTAAATTACGGATTACTCTACCTTTGGGAGTATCTGGAGCAGTGTTATGAATCAGGGCTTGTATCTATCGATTCGTATAGGGTCTTTATTTAACCCCTCACCAGTATCTCAGATGGTGATTGAAGCCATAACTGAAGTACAAGTGACTAATAGTGTCGGTAGTCAGAGCGGTTTTCAAATCAAATTTACTTTGGGAAAGTTATCACCCCTAAATAATTTGTTGCAATCGGGTTATTTTGACCCTAGAAGCAGAGTAATTATTATTGCTACGGTACATGGTACGCCCCAAGTGTTGATGGATGGCATTATTACTAAACAGGATGTCACTCCTAATAATCAACCCGGACAATCAACTCTGACTGTTACAGGGTTGGATTTAACTGCCATGATGGATTTTATCGATTTGACTGGTATTCCCTATCCAGCAATGCCAATGATTGCTATTGTCAATTTAATTTTGGCAAAATACGCAGTTTTTGGGGTCGTACCCCTGGTGATTCCGAATATTATCAACTTGGTAGCAAATCCAGTTGAGAGGTATCTTCAACAGCAAGGCACAGATTACAGCTACCTCAATGCTCTTGCTCGGGCTAACGGTCATGTTTTTTATCTCAATCCCGGTCCGGAACCAGGAATGAGTATTGCTTATTGGGGTCCAGAATACAGTAAATTGACTACTTCCCAGCCAGCGTTGAGTATTAATTTGGACGCTGCGGATAATGTAGAATCCCTTAATTTTTCCTACGATGGTTTAGCTGCTAGGCAATACCTTGCTGTAATTCTTGAAGAAAACAGTGGTATCCCGATTCCCATACCGATTCCTGAAATTAGTATTCTGAAGTCACCTCTAGCAAAACAAACACCACCAAATTTGAAAACAGCAAGACTCGAAGACATTGCAGGGAGGGGCTTAGGACAAGCAGCCTTAAGGGTATTAGGAGCATTAATGGCAACACCGGATGCGATTAGCGGCAGCGGTCAGTTAGATGTATTGCGTTACGGGCATATTTTGAAGGCTAGACAATTGGTATCCGTGAGGGGTGGGACAAATTATTACAACGGCTTATATCAAGTAAAGAGCGTAACCCATAACATCAAGCGAGGTGAATACAAACAAAGTTTCAATCTAGTACGCGGTGGTGTGAAATCATCTATTGAGCGGGTGAGTGTATGACAGATAGTGGTAGAAAATTTTACGGAAAGTTCCAAGGAACTGTAGTTAATAATATTGACCCCTTAAAACAGGGACGATTGCAGTTGCTAGTTCCAGATGTTGGTAGTGTTTCCCCTTCAACTTGGGCAAAACCTTGCGTACCCGTGGGCGGGTTACAAATGGGTATGTATTTAATACCTCCCATCCAAGCCGCAGTGTGGGTAGAGTTTGAAAACGGCGACCCCGATTACCCAATTTGGGTTGGCTGTTGGTGGCGTTCAGCCGCAGAAGTACCCGCGATCGCCAATTTAAGTACTCCCGGTACACCTGTAATAATTATGCAAACTCCCACACAACAAACATTAGTAATTAGCGATGTGCCAATACCACCAATGCTAGCGCCAGGAATTATGTTAATGAGTGGAGGGTCTTCTATCACGATTGATGCTACGGGAGTCACAATCACGGCACCAAAGGTGACAATTAATGGCACTGCAATTAATCTGACTGGAGTCACTAATATTAATAGTGGTGCTTTGGTAGTTACTTAGAGGAAAAAAATATGCCCGGTTTTGTTCTACATCTTGGTGCTAGCGTTTTATGCAGTCATGGAGGACAGGCACAACCGACAGTTGTCAGTCCCAGAGTCACTCTCAACGGTCAGCCAATTGTGACTCAACCCCATCCCTATACAGTAATTGGTTGTACTTTACCTCCGCCTCCTAATGGTAATGGTCCCTGTGTCACGGCTCAATGGGTAACTGCTTCCACTCGCGTAACTTCAATGGGAATGCCTGTTTTATTACTAGATAGTCAAGCAGTTTGTCTTCCCACAGGTACACCTTTAATTATTGGTGCGACACAAACCAGGGTAAATGCGATATGAACATTGATTTCCCGTTCCACTTTGACAATCTCGGTCGGACTGCGACTACCGATTTAGAAGACCATATTCGAGATATGATTGAACAGTTATTATTTACCAATCCAGGGGAAAGGGTAAACCGTCCCAATTTTGGTAGTGGTTTGCTGCAATTAGTTTTTACCCCTAACAGTCCCGAATTAGCCGCAACTTTACAATTTACGATGCAAGCTGAACTGCAACAGTGGTTGGGAGACTTGATTGACGTGCAGGCTTTGGAGGTTAGTAGTAAAGATTCCCAGTTGCAAGTGTTTTTACAGTATGTAGTTAAGCGCAGTGGGGAACAGCGTACAGAAATGTTTGCCAGGAGCGGTCTATGAACAATTCTTTGTACAGACGTGAGATATCAGGTCTCTACATTTGTGAAAACGAACAGCGTCGTCACGAAGTCCGCAAGCAACAGTTAAACGGATTGGATTATTTGGAAGTTAGTGACGACCAGTTTTCCTTGTGCGTTCATTTTATTGGTGCTTTACCGGAAAATATTACTAAGGAAAATATCCTGATTAAAGGTGGTCGGCGTATCCGCGATATTCAAGTAACTGAAGTGGAGTCGGAAATTCACCAAGATCCGACTTTAGATAGCTGCTTGCGGGTACGTGTTGATAAACTTGGTGATTTTTCTACCTACACTCTGTTTTTAGTTGGATTAGAAGGAATTGACCCCCGTTATTCTTACCTCGATTTCAGTTTTAAGGTAAATTGTCCCAGTGACTTAGATTGTAAATCGGCACACATTTGTGCTGACGAAGAACGTATAGAACCAGAAATTAATTATTTAGCCAAAGATTACGCTAGTTTCCGTCAATTGATTTTAGACCGTTTGGCATTAAGAATGCCCGATTGGCAGGAACGTCACGTTCCTGATTTGGGAATCACTTTAGTCGAAGTTTTAGCTTATGTAGGAGACTATCTCAGCTACTATCAAGATGCCGTAGCTACCGAAGCATATTTAGATACTGCTCGCCAGCGTATCTCCGTGCGCCGTCACGGGCGATTGGTTGATTATCAGATGCATGAAGGTTGCAACGCTAGAACTTGGGTTTGGTTAGAAACAAATACTGATACTGATATTAATCTCGAAGAAATATATTTTATTACTCCCTATCAAAATTCACCAGTCTCAGATCCAGTTTTGAAAACAGAAGATTTGAGAAATATTGAGAGTCGCAAGTATGAAGTATTTGAGCCAATTATTGCCGATGTTAGAGAGCCAATCAAAATATACCAAAAACACAACGAAATTCATTTTTATACGTGGGGTAATAGCCAATGTTGTTTACCCAAGGGGTCAACCAGCGCAACTCTTTTAGATGAATGGGTTCTTCCTACAAATCCTCCTGAAGAAGAACAAGATAAATGCAATGGTGATGATTCTCCCCCACCGCAGCTAGAACGCAAGTTACAGTTAAAAGTAGGTGATATTCTCATCTTTGAAGAAATCAAGGGAGCAAAAACTGGAAATCCCGCCGATGCAGATATTACTCACCGTCACGCTGTCCGCATCACTAATATTGAATTAGGGATAGATGAAGTTTACAGGGTAAATGTAAATAATCTTACTCAAAAAATGCCGACTCCCATTGTTGAAATCACTTGGGCAACAGCAGATGCATTACCCTTTCCCCTATGTATTTCAGCTATCGGGTTAGCGCCAGAATGCCAATTGATGCAAAATATTAGTGTCGCTCGCGGTAACGTTATCTTGGTAGACCACGGACGTACTCTTGCATCCGAAAATATGGGAACAGTGGCGAAAAAAGCAGAGATTATAATCTGTGAAGCGGAAAATCAACCCACAGATGTGACTTTAGAAGCCGTACCTTTTAATCCCCGTCTGAAATATGCACCTCTAACCTTCAGGGAACCTGTTTCCATTCACAAGCAAACTTCTGCTTCGGGTCTGCTTATCCAAAATCCGCGAAAAGCTGTACCGCAAATTACTAAATTATTCAGTAGTTCCCCTAGTCAAGCAGAATCACTGTACTGGATTGCTAAATTAGATTTATTAGCTAGCAACAGCCAAGACAGACATTTTGTCGTGGAAATGGATAACGAAGGTTATGCTCATCTACGTTTTGGCAATGGCGAACTAGGACAAATGCCCGAAGCAGAGAGTGATTTTTTTGCTACCTATCGCGTAGGTAATGGGATAGCAGGGAATATTGGTGCTGATGCGATCGCTCATATTGTCTTTCGCCAGAATCCACCCAGTGGTTTGAATTTGATTCCCCATAATCCTTTACCAGCAAAAGGAGGTATGCAGCCAGAACCTTTATCAGAAGTCAAATTATTTGCACCTCATACCTTCCGCAAAGAATTACAAAGGGCGATTACCGCTCAAGATTATGCGGATATTGTGATGCGTGATTTTCCAGACCAAGTACAAAGAGCAGCAGCGATATTACGTTGGACGGGAAGTTGGGATGAAGTCTTGGTAGTAGTTGACCCTTTTGGGAAACACCAAGAAAATGTAGAATTACTAGTAAAAATTGCCAAACATTTATACCGCTACCGTCGTATCGGTCATGATGTAGTGGTGAAGCAAGCAATTTACGTTCCATTGGATATTGAAATGACTATATGCGTGCAGCCGAACTATTTACGGGGAAACGTAAAAGCCGCATTATTAAATTTATTCAGCAACAGGATTTTAACAGATGGTCGGCGTGGTTTCTTCCATCCAGATAATTTGACTTTTGGTACTGGTATCGCTTTGAGTAAATTAGTTGCAACAGCGCAAACAGTAACGGGTGTAGACAATATAGTCGTGACAAAATTACAACGTTTATATGAGGGAGATAATGGAGAACTTGATCGCGGTATTTTAGTTTTAAAATCTCTGGAAATTGCTCGGTTAGATAATGACCCGAATTTCCCAGAAAACGGTCAATTTAAATTGGATGTTAAAGGTGGGAGGTAGGGAATAGGGAACAGGGAATAGGGAATAGGGAATAGGGAATAGTCCGAATCTAAAATCTAAAATCTAAAATCTAAAATTCTCTGAGAGGATTGCAAGATGATGAATGAAAATTGTGGATGTTGTGAAGGAGTTGCAGGGATAACTCCGATTTCTACTGCTAACCGTCCTGGTTTAGATGCTTTAGTTTATCGAGTGGGAACTCATAGTACTTTTCTGGAGACGATGAAAGCAGGTCTTAGTAGTAGTAAATATCCTGCTCTTGCTAAATTAAAAACCCGGAATGCCAATGATGTATCTATTGCTTTTTTGGATGCTTGGGCGACGGTAGCAGATGTTTTAACATTTTATCAGGAACGTATCGCCAATGAAGGTTATTTGCGGACGGCGACGGAAAGACGCTCTGTATTGGAATTAGCGCGATTGGTTGGTTACAGTTTGCGTCCCGGTGTCGCTGCTACTGTTTATCCTGCTTTCACAATGGAAATGGGATACAACAAAAATACGCCAATACCCGCAGGTACCAAGATTCAAAGTTTACCTGCTTCCGGGGAAATGCCGCAATTTTTTGAAACAGCAGAAACTATTGAAGGTCGTACTGAGTGGAATAATTTACAACCCAGATTAACCAGACCTCATGATATTAATTGGGTTAATGCTCAACAAATAGATAGACTTTATTTTCAGGGAATTACAACTAATCTTAAATCTAATGACCCATTATTGTTTGTTTTTGGCAATACTGAGAATCAACAAATTTTCCGTCAAGTACAAGTAGTAGAACCTCAACCGATAGAAAATCGAACTCAAGTAGAGTTACAAACAAAGCAAGCAACTTTAACAACTGTAGAGATTAATTATCAAACTTATCCTCCAGACGAAAAAGAAAGGAAATGTTCCTTTGATAAACTGGGTACAGCAGATGAAGGTTTACTCAGTGATTTACTAAAATCTCCGTCTATTCCACCTGCTAACGCTTCCCGATTGGGATTATCTTTGAAAGATACTTATAAATGCGAGTCAGATATTGCACCACAATTATTAAAAACTCTTAAACCCCGACTTCAAGATACTTTATATACTGCTTGGCAAAATACTCCCGTTACAGATAAACCTTCTTTACAAAGTACTCAAGCATTGCGAGTAAAAGCTGCACCATTTGGCGCAAACGCACCTCTAAAACCAATATATGATGAACGAGGGAGAATTTTGGGCTATGAAGAGTGGGCGATCGCCACAGTAGAACTGAGAATTGGTATCTCATTCATACCCCAAGGAAGACCTCCTGAACTCCCTGCGATGATCTCGCTCAAGCAAAATTCTCAAACCCAGAGTCGTCAAGTCCGGCTTAGAGCATTATCTCAACAAACTGTGGAAGTAAATGGAGTATCTGTTAACATCACGGGTGAATCTCAGGCTTTACTCCCAGTAGTTTTTGTGTTTAATTTTCCTCAAGGAGAAAGAGTTTTTAGAATTGCAGACAATAACGGGTTACTTCGAGTAGAAATTGACCAAGATTTTTGGGTAATTTCCCCCAATCAAACACTTCGATATACTGCTTGGGATGAACGGGAGATTGTAATTAGCAGTTCTGCTACTCAAGATGATGAGTTCCCCAATTTTTCATCTATTTCTATTCAAGAAGTGTCTAAAGCAGCTGTTTCTAATCCACGTATTTTAGCTCTTGATGCCCAATACGACCAAATTTTACCCCAAAGTTGGGTAGTGATTCAACGTCCTAATCAACAATTCATTCGCCAAGTAGAAAAAGTTGAAACTATTTCCAAAGCTGATTATGGTATTTCAGCGAAAGTCACGCAACTAACTTTGAACGACCGATGGTTAGAAGATAATGATTCAACCTTGGATGTTATTCGTCAAACTACCGTCTATGCTCAAAGTGAAGAATTAGAACTCGCAGAAGAAGTAATTGAACCCAAAGAAGAACCTGTTAAAGGAAAGGAAATTGAACTCAGTCAACTCTATGAAGGTTTGCAACCAGGAAGATGGTTAATTGTATCTGGAGAACGCACCGATTTAGGAGAAACTACGGGTGTAAAAGCCAGTGAATTAGTCATGCTGTTAGGAGTCCAGCAACTTGCTGACCAAGAAAAACCGGGAGATAAAACCCATACTTTCCTACAGATCAAAAATCCTCTCAACTACCAATACAAAAGGGATACCGTCACTATTTACGGAAATGTTGTCAAAGCCACCCACGGTGAAACCCGTACAGAAGCTTTAGGTAGCGGTGATGGTAGCAAAGCTTTCCAACAATTACCCCTGCGACAATTACCCCTGACTTATATCGCATCCCCGACACCCGTAGGTGCAAAAAGTACCTTAGAGGTGCGCGTCAATGATATTCTCTGGGAAGAAACTGATAGCCTTGCAGAATTAAAACCAACCGAACGCAAATACATTACCAAAACCGACGATGATGGTAAAACTACGGTTATCTTTGGTAATGGTGAAAATGGAGCGCGTTTACCTACAGGCATGGAAAATGTCAGAGCAACATACCGTAGCGGTATTGGTAAAGTTGGTAACGTGAAAGCAGAACAAATTAATCTCTTAGCATCGCGACCTTTGGGGCTGAAAAGTGTAATTAATCCCCTACCAGCTACCGGAGGAGCTGACCAGGAAAGCCGCAATCAAGCTCGTAAAAATGCCCCCTTAGCAGTGATGGCTTTAGACCGTTTAGTATCCGTACAAGATTACACAGACTTTGCCCGTACTTTTGCAGGTATTGCCAAAGCAAATGCCATGTTACTATCTGATAGTCGTCGTCAGGTAGTTGATTTAACAATTGCTGGGGTCGATGACATTCCCATTGATAAGCAATCGGATTTATATAGAAATTTGTATCAAGCATTACGTCAATTTGGCGATTCTTACCAAGCAGTCAAACTGGAACTAAGGGAATTGATGGTAATTATTTTGAGTGCAAAAGTCAAAATTTTACCGAAATATGAATGGGAGACAGTAGAACCACAGTTAAGACAAACATTATTAGATACTTTTAGTTTTGAACAGCGAGAATTAGGACAAGATGTCACCCTCAGCGAAGTTATCAGCAGCATACAACAACTTCCCGCAGTTGATTTTGTTGACTTAGATGTATTAGATACCGTATCCGAAACAGAAGCAGGAAATCCAGAGGAATTAACGAAAAAATTTGAAGCTTTAGCTGAAGGAAAAATCTATCATTCCATAGATAACAATAGCTCATCAACTGAAAAAACCAACCGCGCAAAAGAATTACTGTTAATCTCGCTCGCATAGAACAAAAGCAGATTAAACCCGCTCAAATTGCAATCCTAACTCCCGAACAACCTCTAACTTTAATTTTGAACCCCCTGTGAGTATAATTCGTAATTCGTAATTCGTAATTCGTAATTCGTGATTAACAAATAATCTCTCCCTCCGCGCACCTCCGCGCTATCCTCCGCGTACCTTTGCGTTAAAGAAATAATCATGAACAACTCAACAGACCACTTATACAACCTCCTACCCGTAATTTACCGTCAAAGGGATGCAGAACAAGGTTATCCTCTGCGGGATTTATTGCGAATAATTAACCAACAAGTAAACGTAATACAAACAGATATTTCTCAACTTTACGAAAACTGGTTTATCGAAACCTGTGAAGACTGGGTTGTTCCCTATATTGGGGATTTAATCGGTTACGAACCAGTCCACGAAGCGGGAGAACCAGGAGATATAATCACACTTCAAGGAAGACAGCGCAATCAAATATTAATTCCCCGACGAGAACTTGCCAATACTATTCGTTATCGACGGCGCAAAGGAACCCTCGCACTCTTAGAATTATTAGCACATGATGTTGCTGGCTGGTCTGCACGAGCGGTAGAATTTTACAAGCTTTTAAGTTGGACACAACATTTAAATCATCTCCGACTTTCTCAAGGTAGAACTGTCGATTTGCGTCAAGGTGATATTCTAGAGAAATTAGATAGCCCCTTTGACGAAATAGCCCATACTGTGGATATACGTCGTATCCAGTCGCCCTACGACCAAGGACGCTACAATATTCCCCATGTGGGAGTTTTCATTTGGCGATTAAAAACCTATTCAGTCACTAAAACTCCTGCTTGCTGTTTAGAAGAAGTTAGCCCCAACTGCTATACCTTTAGCATTTTAGGTCATGATACTCCACTTTATAATCTTCCTCAACCAGAAACAGAACCAACCCATATTGCAGAGGAAATCAATTTACCCGTTTCCATTCGTCGTCGTGCTTTGGAAATAGATAAACAAAAATATTTAGAAACAGGTGAAAGTCTTTATTATGGTGAAAATAAAAGCTTTTATATTTGGCTCGGAACACCAGCAGGAACACCCTTTAATTTGCGATCGCTTCCCTACGATAAAATTATTCCCGCAGACTTGAGCGACTGGCAATATCAACCACCTTTGGATATGGTAGCAGTAGACCCGGTTTTGGGCAGAATTGTTTTTCCTTCCCGTCAGTTACCCAAAGGGGGAGTTTGGGTTTATTATCATTATGCTTTTAGTACAGATATGGGCGGTGCAGAGTATCACAGAACACTACTACAGCCATCTGCTCATATAGTTTATCAGGTAGGGAAACAGGAAGAATTTATCTCTATTAATCAAGCTTTCGACCGTTGGCAGTCAGATTATGCGGAAAACCCCAACGAAGAAAAATACCGTCAAGCAGTAATTGAAATTACCGATAGTGGTGTTTATACCGAGCGTTTTGATTGGTATCTCCAGATCAACCAAAGTTTACAACTTCGTGCCGCAAACCGCAAACGTCCGGTAATTCGCTTACTAGACTATCAAGCCGAAACAACCGATGCTTTACACATCACCCTACAAGGGGGAAATCGTGTTAGTTTGGATGGTTTATTAATTATGGGTCGAGGAGTGCAAATTCAACGAGAAATACTTGATTTTCTGCCATCTGACGACACTTTTAAGGACACAGAGAATACTCCAGTTAAAATTAGGATTCGCCATTCTACTCTTGTTCCCGGTTGGTCGTTACACTGTGATTGCGAACCTAAACGTCCTGCGGAATCCAGTTTAGAATTATATAACTTGAAAGGACATTTAGAAATTACTCATAGCATTATCGGTTCCATCAAAGTACATCAAGATCAAGTCCAAACTGACCCCATTTCCATCCACATCAGCGATAGTGTTGTTGATGCTACCCATACCGAACGAGAAGCAATCGATGCACCCGGAAGCGCTTTAGCCCATGCAAGTTTAATCATTGAACGTTGTACGGTATTTGGTAAAATACTCACTCATAGTATTAAACTGGCAGAAAACTCCATTTTTAATGGTTGTATTACCGTTGCACGTCGTCAGCAAGGATGTATGCGCTTTTGTTATGTCACCCCCGATTCTCGCACACCCCGACGCTACAACTGTCAGCCAGATTTAGTTCAGCAAGCAGCAAGTGAAGATTTAAAAGAAGTGGAAATTTCCCGCGTCCGTCCGCAATTCCATAGCACCCGCTACGGTAATCCTACCTACTGTCAACTTTCTCGCAGTTGCGCTGAGGAAATTAAACGTGGTGCTGACGATCAATCAGAAATGGGGGTTTTCCACGACCTTTACCAACCCCAAAGGGAAGCAAATTTACGCGCACGTTTAGATGAATATACTACCGTAGCAATGGAAACGGGGATTATTTATGTTAGTTAGTAGGGAATAGGGAATTGGGAATTGGGAAGCTTTAAATTTAGTTTAGCAATGATAAATACATCCGTTGTTACAATTCAAAATCCAAAATCTAAAATCTAAAATCTAAAATTAATTTGACTTAGGAGAAATACTATGGCTGGTGAATTGAGAGGTGATTTTACTCGCGATACTTTTGACCCCCGAAAAAATTTCTTACGGGTATTGATGCAGCAAGGACGGGTACAAGTTGATGCTGATTGGAACGAACAGGTATCTATCATTTTGCATTATCTACAAACTTTAGCTGAGGATTTGATTGGTTCTCATGGAGGACCTGTAGAGCGTTCGGGATTTCAAATTACTTTTAATCCGGATGAGGATGTTAATAATAATAATATTTCTGATTTCCAAATTAGTACGGGTCATTACTACGTCAATGGTATCCTTTGTCAAAATGAAAAATTTGACCCAAATGGTTATCAACTTCCTTACATCAAATACTACGAACAGCCCTATTACCCACTTGATAAAAACCAAGATAAACTACCCGATTTACCTTTTTTGGTGTTTCTTGATGTCTGGGAACGTCATATCACTTATATTCAAGATGAGGTAATTCGGGAAGTTGCTTTCGAGGGTGCTGAGACTGCAACCCGTTCTCAAGTTATTTGGCAAGTAAAAGTTAAAGAATTAGAGGACGATGTTAATAGCTGTGATGATATCAAATGGGATGATTTATTAGAACAATGGCAACCCAAACATCGCGGACTTTTAGCAGCTAAAGCTAAGGAAACCACCCAACAGACTGAAGCTTGTATTATTAAACCCGATGCTCGTTACCGAGGTAGAGAAAATCAATTGTATCGGGTGGAAATTCACGTCGGTGGTACAGCAGAGGAAGCAACTTTCAAGTGGTCGCGGGAAAATGGTTCGGTTGCTTTTCCTATTGATGCTGATAACGGCATCGGCATATCTGATAAAGTTATTACTGTAAAATTAAAACATTGGTGGCGGGATTGCCATTTTGGTTTGACTGAGGGAGATTGGGTAGAACTCGTTGATGACTATATTTCTTTGCATCAATTAGTAAACCCCCTATGGAAAGTAGACAAAATCGAACCAGAGGATTTTTTGGTGACATTGACCCGAGAAGAGTCATCAACATTAAATATCGGTAACTATCCCCTCCTACGACGCTGGGAACAAGAAGAAAGAAGCGGGTTGAGTCTGAGTAATGGTGCTGTACCAATTCTTTTAGCACAAAATGACTGGTTTACTTTAGAAGATGGTGTACAAATTAAATTTCAACCAGGATCAAAGTACCGCACGGGTGATTATTGGCTAATTCCAGCACGAACTGCTACAGGTGATGTGGAATGGGATGAAGATGATAATGGTACACCTTTAGCCCTCCCTCCTCATGGTGTCGAACATTACTATGCACCTCTAGCCGTAATCGCCAATCTAGATAGTCCAGAAGATTGTCGCCATCAGTTTTACCCGATAACACATTTTGCTACTACAAAGGCAATTGGTGAAGATGTAATCTGGCAGAACTCAGAAGTACAATAGCTCAATGGAGTTATTTGTGAAAGCTGTTTGGTCTTTGTGGACAAAACCTTTGGAAAATAGATAATCCATATGGTTAAGTGAAAAACATCACTTACTAGCATGGACGTTCCATCTTCTGCTTGCAATTGTAAGAGCATTGAGAGTAAGTCGTCAGTTCCCTGACATTTTTACTATGACAAATATGCACGCTTTTTACAGTACCCTTTGGGGTGCTTCATATCGGATTTTTGATAAAACGAAAAGACATTGCTGTACGAAATGCTTCCAAAGCTATGGCGCATCTGCGCCACGCTTCGCTATCAGGAAATGTGTTTAAAAATTTATACTCTAAATGGCTATATTTTAGCCGTTTTTAGTATGAACGAATCAGACTATTTGGATTTGCCTGAATCTTCACAAAAATTTATGAAGATTCAGTAAGTATGACCTTCACAAGTTACTCATAATCTATTGCTAAAATTCAATGAGAAACTATGGAGTATTACTACGTATAATCTCCATTTTATCCACGTCCCATACATTTCAAGAAGGAGAATATGATGAGGAGCTTATCGGAAATCAAAAGATTTCTTTTATTTATCCCTGAAATGATTTTTTTTGGTCTAAGCTATGCCAGATTTTTGTACTGGGCAAGAAGTACACAAATCTTAGACCCTCAAGAAACATGGAATAGATTTACTAAGCCTAAAAACGTTTTATGGGAATGGTTTCTTGATAACTATCCCCCAGCTATCATAAGACGACTTCTTTGTAATTTCTCCTCTCTCCGATTTCGAGACCACGCCAACGCCATATCACAGCATTACGATTTGTCTAATAAATTTTATGAACTGTTTTTGGACAAAAAGTATATGTTTTATAGCTGTGCTGATTTCTTAAAAAGCACGGATACTATTGAGGACGCTCAAGAAAATAAGGCAAACTATATACTTAACCTGATTGATCCAAAACCTGATGAAAAGATTTTAGACCTTGGTTGTGGATGGGGAGCGATGCTCAAAAAGATATACGAGACAACCAAGGACAAAAAGCATCTCTATGGATACACGTTGTCTATAGAGCAAAAGAATTTTATTGAGAAAAAATACGGTTTTAATGTTGAATTAAAAGATTTTATCACTACTGAATATGAACCAGAATCGTTTGACAAAATTTTCTCAATAGGAAGCTTAGAGCATGTGCGGGAAGACGAACTACTACCATTCTCCAAAAAATTATCGCAAGCCATAAAGCCTGACGGAAAAATTATTCATCATTTCTTCTGTCGGATAGGAGATGTTATTCCCACACGTCTTCTTGTGGGAGGAGTCGCAATATTTCCGGGCATCGACCTGGCTAACCTTAAAAAATATCTAGATGTTTTTGAACAAGCTAACCTTGGAGTAAAACACCATTCTGTCCACGATTACCGTCCTACCCTAAAAGCATGGTTTGACCGTTTGGTTGCCAACAAAGAAACAGCTATTCAATTAGTAGGGGTTCAAACTTATAACAAGTATCTGTGCTATTTGGCTGAGGCTTGGCGGTTATTTGATGACCGTGATTTAATGCTGATGAGGTTCGTGTTGCAACGGCAGGATGCACCAATATCATTGAAAACTTCAGTTACATCAGATGCATTCCACTTTTTGCAGAAAGTGTAAATATCCAAACAGGGCATCCGTTTCTTTATGCCTTAGCAGGTTTGCAAGAAGTGGATGCATTGCAATTGCTAACTCAATTGGTTGGAGAAGAAAAGGTAAACCAAGAGTTAGAAAAAACTAAAGAACTTTGTCAACGTCGGCTAACTTATCCCTAGCGTTGCTCCCCATCCCAATGCAGAAACAAAGACCTCCGGAGTTATTTCAGAAGGCAGAAGTACGAAGGCAGAGGGCTTTTATACTTTTTACCTTCTGCCATCTGCATAGCTGCCTTTTTTGTAAAATAACTTAATAAACTATTATGAATTTAGCAGATTCTCAAAAGCTTATTCATCAGACTGAATATGCTAAAAAATTGCGTCCCCTCCTTCCGCCTGAAGCTTTTCTTCCTGACTCTAGTAAGTTAGTCATCCTGTTGATTAATGTGGCAATCTTGATCCTTGGCTGGTCGATTGCAAGGCAACTAGATCGCTGGCCTTTATACCTTTTATGGCTTTATTTACCTTTGGCAGTGGTAATGGGTAATAGCGTCATGGTCTTGATATCTGGTAGCCACGATCTGATTCATGGCAGCGTGACTAAAAACAATTATTTAATTCGTGTCATAAGTTTGTTAGGGCTAGCGCTTGGGTGGATGCCACCGACGTTGTGGAAAGTGCTTCATAACCGAATGCATCACAATACAACAAATTCCTTGGCCGATCCTGACCGCAGCTACTTATACGAACAACCTAAAACTTGGGCAAAATGGA
Source organism: Richelia sp. SL_2_1 (assembly GCA_012033205.1). GTDB lineage: Bacteria > Cyanobacteriota > Cyanobacteriia > Cyanobacteriales > Nostocaceae > Rivularia. The sequence goes on from JAAUSO010000018.1 coordinate 59,797, forward strand.
TTCAGAATTTATTAGTACCCTCTGATGAGGTTAATCCCATAGGGTTAACATTGGGAATGATTACAGCATGGGGAGTGTATACTTTTCGCAATCTGACAGCCGTGTTATTGTTTAATCGTGAAGTTGATTATGTTCCTGCTTCCTTTAAGGTCAGTGCTAAAGAACGTCTGGGAATTGCAGGTGAATTTTTGGCAATCTTGACGATTCATGTGAGTATCTTGACATATTTGCAATTTGAACCAATTAAACTTTTGTTTAGCTACTTCTTACCGATTGCAATTGGCTATGGTATATGGATATTTTATATTTATACGAATCACTTGCTTTGCCGAATCACAAGCGTTAACGATCCACTGCTCAATACTATTTCTATCCGAGTTCCTAAATTAGTTGCTTTGCTACATTTCAACTGTTGCTACCATACCGAACATCATATTTTTCCGGGAATGAACTCTGACTATTATCCAATGGTTCAAGATTTATTAAAAATTCATTATCCGGAACGCTTTAATTTATTAGATAGTGGGGATGTTTGGCGTTTACTAATGCAAACACCTCGATATTACAAGGATGAAAATACTTTTACCAATTGGTTAGGAGAAAAGACCGTTTCTTGTCCTCTCAACCGGATGTAGAAATAATGCAGTAATTAAAATTGCTCGTGCGACCAAGAAGAATTCGCAAGGGGAGTACTGCACCCCCATTGAGCAGATGCTCGCCGATACGCGGAGTCCCAATAGTAAACGGGCTTATGAGAAGGATTTATTTGATTTTTTCTTGTTTGTATTGGGACAGTTGCCCAATCAAAATTTAGCTGAAACAAACATGTTGCCTCTCACCTACCTGAAAGGAGGCTCCGGAGATGAATTTTTGGGTGATGACGAATTGACCTCTAAACGAATTAATCCATAGGGTTAACAGTGCTAGGGTTTCTGTTACAAAAAAAGCGGATGGCTATTATGTAACATTAACTGTAATTTACCGTTTCAGGTGTGTGGAGAAAAGGAAGCCGCAAAACTAATGCGTAAGCAGAGGTTTGAATTCATCATTTTTGATACCCCTGCTAGACCCGCAGAAGCAGAAGTAGAAGAACTGGCTAGGGGATGCGATTTACTTATTATTCCCACACCTCCTGATTTGTTAGGCATAGATGCTATGGCGCTGATGGCTAAATCATTGCCACCGGAAACTAATTGGCGAGTGTTGTTAACAGCAACTTATCTCCCGTTACAGTTTTCGACTTCACGGGAGTCAAGAAAGCTCCATTGAGATAAGATAATGCAGTTTACACTTAAAATTTAATTTTCCCTAACGGTTCTAACCTAAGTTCTAAATCCGGGGTAAATAATAATGAAAAGTATTTGAGAAGAATTCCTGTTATTATTTTTTTAGGTACAAGTGAAAGTATTGCTTGAGGCAAAAGTTTCGACTGATATTTTCTCATTAAAGGCAGGTTTACAAATCAGCTTTTTTTGTTGAAAAATTATGTGATACAACACGAGTTGTCATTAACGAGCGGTCTATAACCTAATTCATCGGTATCTACTCGGTAATGCTTCAGTGAATGTCCTATCTAACACATAGTTTTTTAAAAATATCATCTATCATCAATTCTCTTACATAGTGTTTATTAGCTATGCAGCAGTTAATTACTATCGTTCGCATTTTGTCTTTTGGCGACAAACTCGATATAGTCGGGGTTTTCAAAAAAAATCGCAATCGAATCTTACCATTTACACTCAGCCTGTTGTTTGCATTTATTTTAGGATGCCAAACTTTTGGGACTCAGGTAAAAAGTACGGAAATATTGTGGGATACCTACGGTATACCGCATATTTATGGTCAAGATGCTACCAGTGCATTCCGTGCTTTTGGATGGGCGCAAATGCAAAGCCACGGTAATTTACTTTTGCGTCTCTACGGACAAGCAAGAGGACGTGCAGCCCAATACTGGGGAGAGGACTATATAGATTCAGACCGATGGGTGTTGACAATGGGAGTACCCGAACGCGCCCGCGTTTGGTATGAAGCACAAGATGCATCTTTCCGTAGTTATTTGGATGCTTTTGCGAATGGTATCAATACTTACGTCAAATCAAATCCAGATGCAATTGATGATGAGGTTGAGGTTGTTCTACCAGTAAAAGGAGAAGACATACTCGCTCATCTACAAAGAGTACTCAACTTTACATTTGTAGTTAGTCCAGAACAAGTTGCGGGTATCAGTACGTCAGAATCAAAAGCTGGTTCTAACGGCTGGGCGATCGCACCTTCTCGGTCGGCATCTGGTAATGCTATGCTGCTGGCAAATCCTCATCTTCCCTGGTCGGATTTGTTTTTATGGTACGAAGCTCAAATCACTGCACCCTTACTCGATGCTTATGGAGCATCCCTTGTCGGGATTCCTGTTTTAAATATTGCTTTCAACGATAATTTGGGTTGGACTCATACCGTTAACACTCATGATGGGTGGGATGCTTATCAACTAGAATTAGCTGGTGATGGCTATCGTTTTGATGGTAAAGTTCGTCCCTTTGAAACGAAAACTGTTTCCTTGAAAGTCAAACAAAACAACGGGACGTTACGCGAACAACCATTGGTAGTCAAAAGCTCTGTTCACGGACCTGTTGTATCAGAGAAAGATGGTAAAGTTACTGCGCTGCGTGTTGTTGGTCTTGAGCAACCGGGAGTACTGGAACAATGGTGGGATATGGCGCGATCGCAAAATCTCGCAGAATTTGAAAAAGCACTCCAACGCTTGCAATTACCGATGTTTACGGTGATATATGCTGACCGAGAAGGGCATATTATGCACTTATTTAATGGACAAGTTCCAGTAAGGGAACAAGGGGATTTTCAGTATTGGCGAGGTCAAATTCAAGGGAACACATCGAAAACTTTATGGACGAAAACTCATCCTTATGAGGATTTACCTCGGATTATTGATCCTCCGAGTGGTTGGTTACAAAATGCCAATGACCCACCTTGGACAACAACCTTTCCAGTCGCTATCAAACCAGATAAATATCCGTCTTATATGGCACCGCATTTCATGGATTTCCGAGCGCAAAGTTCCGCTTCAATGTTAGCTGAAGATGAAAAAATTACCTTTGATGAAATGGTTAAATACAAGCATTCTACACGTATGGAATTTGCAGAACGGATTCTAGATGATTTAATTCCAGCAGCGCGGAAATATGGTAGCGAACTAGGACAACGAGCAGTAAACGTCTTAGAAAAGTGGGATAGACAAGCAAATGCTCCTAGTAAGGGAGCAGTATTATTTGCTGCTTGGGCAGAAAAATTAGATTTTGATGAAGTCTTTAGTAAACCTTGGAGTCCAGATGCACCTCGGAATACACCCGATGGTTTAGCAAATCCCCAAGATGCTGTGAAATTACTGGAAACAGTAGCAGCAAAAGTAGAGAAAGCTTATGGAAAATTAGATGTAGCTTGGGGAGAGGTTTTCCGCTTGAAATATGAGAGCGTAAATTTACCGGGTAATGGTGGCGATGATTACTTAGGTATTTTCCGCGTTGTCAATTTTGCTCCCTCAGAGAATGGACAATTTCAACCCGTTGCAGGTGATTCTTATGTAGCTGCGATTGAGTTTTCTACCCCAGTTAAAGCAATGGCATTGATGAGTTACGGTAATTCCTCTCAACCTGGTTCTGCTCATTCTGTTGACCAGTTACCACTGTTTGCACGTCAACAATTGCGTCCGGTTTGGCGTACTAGAAAGGATATTGAGGCTCATTTAGAATCTCGTCAACTATTTTAAGAGTCTAATGTAGAAATTACAATTTTCGTAACAGGCAGGCTTTGAAATCTATAATCAGCCTGCCTTTAAGGGTTTATCTTGCACGGAGATATGATGAAGGTTTCCTGGGGGGACGTTTCTTGAGCATTCTGTTGCAGTCGCAACCAATATGTTAAATAAAAATTAATTGATTTACTCTATCTAAGTTGATGCTTTCAAGGATTGAGATAAATTCTCAAGTAAAAGTGATTGGGCTGAGTGTATAAAAAAGTGGTCTCCGGAAAACATTTGCAATTTGAAAGAATTTTGTGTTTGCGATACGCGAAGCGTCGCCCTTCGGGCTATCGCCACCCTTCTAGTTCTTCTACAGTTACTTCTTGGTCTTCTAATCCACCAAAAGCCGCGATTGGACATTCAAGTGGCGGTTCTTGAGTGTAAACGTAAGTTTCTAAAACTGCAAAATCTGCCCTTAGAATAGGGATAAGTATTTCCATTAATTCGGTATTTTCCAACACTGAAGCAGGTGTACCGTTAAGACGACGAAGCTCTTGTTTAAACTCTGTTTCAGGGAGTGCATGAATAGGTCGTTTTGGTGAGGGAATTTGAGGAGCACGACTAGCAGAAACACATAGTTGGACTGGTTTTTTACCATATTCTTTGTGAAGATGGCGAGCAAGTTCAAAACTGAGCAATCCACCCATACTATGACCGAAAAAAGCGAATGGTTTATCTAAATGTGGGAAAAGAATGGGAGCGATCGCCTTAACTAAAGTTTCCATTCGCGTCAACGGAGGTGATTTCATCTGCGTTCCCCGTCCTGGTAGTTCTACGGGGCAAATTTCGATATTTTTAGGTAAGCTCGCAGCCCATGTACGAAAAATTAAAGAGGTACTACCTGCATAGGGAAAGCAAAATAACCGAGCGGAGGCTTGAGGTAATGGTTTTGGACAGGTAATGTAGGAATTGAACTTGCGTATTGTTTTCATGTTTTCTAATTTCTAATAAAAGCAATCGTTATATAATTAGGATTTGCTGTTAGCGTAGCCAACGTTAGCTGTAAAAGTCTTTTCGTAAGGGTAGGGGGAACAGGTCAAAGGTGAAAATTATTAAATCTTTTCGCTACGAATGAAATAAACACCCGAATGATTACCTATTCCCTACTCCCTATCTTTCTCAAAATTGAGGGTTGTGACGAATTATGTTGACTATTCGTAAAAAATACGGGGAACCTAAGTGCTAGATGCTGTTTCCTCCATTTTTTTTCGGAGGCTTAGCGGTCTCATGTCAGTCCAGACTTCTTTTATGTAATCTAAACACTCTTGTTGAG
>JAAUSO010000121.1 GCA_012033205.1 Richelia sp. SL_2_1
TAGTCCGTACCAATCCCCAAACCAACGTACAAGAAATTTATACTTGGGCAGGTCCCGATCGAGGTTCTCAATGGATAGATGGTACAACTTGGCTACCCTACCAAAAAAGTACCTTTATTACCCCTCCCTTTGCCGAATACGTATCCGGACACAGCACATTTAGCGCTGCTAGTGCGGAGATTCTCAAACGATTTACAAACAGCGATGAATTAGGGGCTTGTCATACCCAATTACCCAACACTTCCAGCTTTGAAACCCATATACCTTCCAACCCAATTAAACTTTGCTGGGATACTTTTACCCAAGCTGCCGATCAAGCCGGAATTTCTCGACTTTACGGAGGTATCCACTTCCAGGATGGAGATATCAATGGTAGGGTATTGGGGCGTAAAGTCGGTGCAGCAGTTTGGGAGAAATCACAATATTATATAAATGGTGGCAAACCAGTTAAAGAAGTTCCCGAACCTTCTCAATTATTAGGTATATTGACATTAACCGCTTTTAGTGGTGTGTCATTACTCAAACGTAATAATATCACCCGACATCGCAAATCTGATTGAATGGGAAAATTCTCAATCTAAAATCGAAAATGGTATTCCCAGTGAGATTTACAATAATTTACAATCTCTTCGTCTGTTGTTAATTTGCTGGTTAAATTTCCGCTCCGCACAAATAAACAGCATCGCTTTTCTTGATGAATTCGCTCATGGGGGAAACCCCCAAGACCGCACTGCATCGCTTTTTCACCTTTTGCTTATATCCAACAAAGATTTAAGGCACCTGGGTTAATTACTTAAGAAAATCTACGCTTTGTAAAAAATAACTTAGGTATTTTAAGAATAAAAATAAAATTAATAAAAATACAAACAATTATTATAGTTTAAGTATTGTTGCTATGTCAGCAAAATATTGATTAGGGTGGATTAGGAGGTGCGTAGCTTGCCCTACGTAAGTCGTTCGCGCTTTTGATCGCATATCATTCAAAATCCTGACTTCTTCAATGAGTCGAGGATAAGATTATGAACTTTCTCCAGCTTCTTTAATGGCAAAATCAATCACAGTTTGACTTAAGCGAATATTGTGATTGAGCATTTTTTGGATAGCTGTTTTAATAGAGAGAGGATAACCTTCACGTTTAGCACGTAATAAAATTCCAATTGAACCTGTTACCGAAAGACCACTTAATCTAGCTATTCTTCGCCCCACAGCTTCATCAATACAAACAGTTGAAATATTTTTATTTAGCGCTAGTTGAATAACTGATGCTTCTCCCAAATCTAAAGAGTTAAATAGGAGAGGAGAAATAGTTAAAGGAGAACTTTGCTTTTGTAGCCATGATGCTGATTGAAATTCAGCTATGGCAAAGCCTGTAGTGCCACCAATTAGTATTTCTTGATATACTTCAAAAGGAACAAGAACATCTGTATAAAGAGACTCTAATATCTTTAAATCACCCATAGCAGCGACAAGGGCAATTAACGGAGAAGTGTTGATAATAATTTGATTGGTACTAGGCATTTTCTATATCTGATAATAATTCCTCTTCACTAAGGTCAATTAAGGGAACCCCATACTCACTTAGTTTAAGGATAAAGGTGACTCGATCTACTCCTAATAATGTGGCAGCCATACCAGAAGAAAGGCGCTTCATTTCATAGAGTTTAACAGCCATTGCCCATTTTGATTCTTGTTCAAATTGTTCTCTGGTTTTGCCAACAGCATCAGGTAATGTTTCGGGATAGTTGATTGTTAGTTGTAAAGACATAGTTGTTCTTTCTCCTATTTACAAAACTTTAATTAAATAATAGGTAATATATATGATAGCCCATGGCACTTTACCATAATATGATGATTTTATGCGTTAGCGTTAGCTTTGCTATGCTGCGTAAACGCGCAGCGTGTCGCTTTACGACTCAGCTGAACGAAGTTCTAGCTTGCGCGGTGTCATGCAAAATAGACCCATGTTTGGGGGTAATTAAGAAGTATTGGGATAATGTGAATAACGCAATTGCTCGTGTTAAAGAAGGGATTCATGAAGGGTGGTGCGACAATCCTACGGGTTTGTTCATAGCCACTTGCAAAAATGGGGAGAAGCCGAAAAATACCGTTACGGATGATGTGAGTGTTTGGTTTGAATGGGCGAGGAAGGAAAGGCTTGTGTTGGCGATGTCTGGAGGGGTAGCGTATACACCAGATGGGAAGGCTGTGGAAATTGAGGAGATGATGCAGCGATGTCCGAAGAAGGATTAGCCAACCTATAAGAAAGTTGAGATCAAGCAAATATTTTGATGTTAATAGCCTAGGAGTAGTCCGTCGTAGACAATGAATATTACCTTCGGCTTTACTAAAATAATCTTTGTTTCCATTTTCATAGGCGATCGCACTCAAATTAAACTGAAGTTCCCCCAAACAAAAAAAGCTCACTCTTTACCAGAGGGATTTTCAAGCTTTTTTGATATGCCGTCTTGCGGCGGCACGCAGTGCTATCGCTCTTACTGGGTACAAACGGCTTTAATCTACTATCCCATATCACCATTTTTGCACTTTATTAAATCGACGTTCCTTACTCCTGAGTAGATTTTTTTCTAATTGCCGAAAAAATGAGCTAATCGTTAACAGGTAAGCAATATTTGAAAAATGTAAACTTTTGTAAAGATTCACAGTTTTTGCGTAAAAGTCTCAAGTGCGGGAAGATACCAGAGTAGAGATTCTCTCATGCGTAACCAGAAGTACTAATGAGCAACGATTTTCACGAGAGAGATAGCGCTCTCAACCTGCAATTACAGCAGCTTGTGGAGGAAGTAAAGCAATTTTCGGCTACTGATGATAGTCCAATCATCAGAGCAAAGCGACGGATTGCTTTAAATCGACTGGTTAATGCTATTCAGTTTTCTGGACGATTGAGTAAGCAAGCTAAGTGGTTGGAATTACCTAATCATCAGGACTATTATAATGAGGCTTTGCAGAAAACTTTGATAGAAATTTGTGAAAGAATTAATCAATATAATCCACAGTATCCGGTGATGGCATGGGTAAATCAAACTTTCAAGTGGCGATTTGAGGATGTGGTTGCCAAGGAAAAGAAAAAAGGACTGACTCAGATTCCTAAAAATCAAGAAATGTTTGCTGTTTTATCATTAGATAATCTCCAAGAAGAATTAATTAAAGAAGATGAAATATCTGATGAAGAACAGCTTAAGCAAATTATAGAACTTGATACAGAAAATTATTTAACAAATGAAATAATTCAGGGGCATCCCCAAGTTAATTTAAAAGTAATTCTACTACTGTTATTAGATGGTAAAAAATGGAAGGAAATATCTGAAGAATTAGGTGTTCCCATGACGACAGCTTCTAGTTTTTATCAGCGTCGGGTGCGTAAAATAGTTGCTTATATTAAGAAATATATATAGAGGATTGTTAACCTAGTGGTCAAATCCGGGAGATTTTATGAATAGTATAACGAATACCTTTACTTTCACCGTTCCTTTGTCTTTTGAAGCTCATTCTCTTGCTCAAAAATGCCGTCAAGGTATTTCTAATCAAGCAAAAGCTGAACAGGTTTATCTTAATACTTTGGCTGTTTATGCAGTAGATAATTATCTACGTTGTATGGGGTTTAAAACTGATTGGGAACACAGTGATAGCCGCGACAATGTAGCGATGAAAATTATGAATGTGGCTGATTTGGCAGTCAAAAAGATTGGCAGATTAGAATGTCGTCCTGTTTTAGCAGATGCTGGTATTTTACAAATTCCACCAGAGGTTTGGGAAGATAGAGTTGGTTATGTGGCTGTGCAATTAGACTCTACTTTAAAGTCAGCAAATATTTTGGGTTTTACCCGTGATGCTGTGGCAGAAGTTCCTCTAAATAAGTTGCAATCTTTGTCAGATTTTTTGCTTTATTTGAGTGAATTGGAAGTAGTTGAATCTCAGCAGGAAGAAAAATTATCAAGTATTGTGAAAGTAGGACAATGGTTAGAGGGATTAGTTGATAGTAGTTGGGAAAATATTGATAAACTTTTAAAGCCTCAACAATTGGGATTGGCTTTTAAAAAAGAGATGAGTGTGACGCGGGGACAAGCAATTGATTTGGGGATGCAAATCGATAAACTTTCCCTTGCTTTGGTGGTTAAAATTACCTCAGAACCTCATAGCGAAGAAGTTGATATTTTAATTCAAGTTCATCCAATGGGAGAAATTACTTTACCAGAAGGGGTGAAGTTAATTATTAGTGATGAATCAGGAGAAACTGTTTTGGAAGCTACATCAAGAGATGAGGATAATTGGATTCAAAGGGAATTTAGTGCTGAGTTGCGAGAAAAGTTCAAGATAACCATTACTTTTGGTGATTCGATGTTGACTAAAGATTTTGAAGTGTAATTTAATAATTCCAGATTGAATACAAACCTATTGATAACAGACAATGAACAAATTTATCGCCCTTGTTTCCACTTTCCTACTTTTACCTTATCCAACATTGGCTCTGGAAATTGCTTCTAATCCTTCTTCTCAACCAGCTTCTGAAAGTTCCTATTGTCAATTGGAAGCAGAAAGTGAAGAGTTGTCAGAAAAGCAGTTACAAAGTCTTGCGAGTAAAATCACAGTTAAAGTGACTGGGGATAATAATGGTGGTTCGGGAACGTTACTTGCTAAACAAGGTAATTCCTATTTAGTTCTTACTAATGCTCATGTTGTCAGAGGTGTGAATTCTATTAGTCTTAAAACTGCTGATGGGAAAACTTATCCAGCAGAAATTGTAAAACAAACAAATTTTGAAAAATCAGATTTGGCTCTGTTGAAATTTAAAAGTAGTTCTAATTATTGCGTTGTTGAGGTAGGAGAAGTTCCCGATAAAGATATGCCAGTTTTAGCGGCTGGATTTTCTGGGGAGAAGGGTGAAATAGTATTTCGGACGGGGCAAGTTAAACAAGTTCTTGGGCAAAGTTTAAAGGAAGGTTATCAAATTGGTTATAGCAGTGATATTGAGCAAGGAATGAGTGGTGGACCAATTATTAGCAGTCAGGGAATGATTGTTGGGGTTAATGGTAGGGGTGCTTATCCGATTTTAAATAGTGGTTATGTTTATCAAAACGGTTCCCGTCCGAGTGAGGTAGAAATTCAGGAAATGCGGAAGTTGAGTTGGGGTATTCCTGCTTCTACTTTTTTAGCACAGGTAAATGGGGAAATTCTTACTGCTTATGGTTTACCTTTACCAAAATCACAACCTACCGTACCCACAACGCAGTTAACTGGATGGTTGGGGGAATTGGAACAAAAAGCCAAACAAATCACCGTCAGAATTGATAGTAGTAGTACGGGCAATGGTTCAGGGGTAATTATCGCTAAAAATGGGGATACTTATACAGTATTAACAGCAGCGCACGTTGTTTGTGAAAGAGAAGATGCTACTAAGCCATGTGGAAACTATAATTATCAAATACTAGCGCCAGATGGTAAACAATATCCGGTAGAGAAAAGCACAATTAAAACAGAAGAGGGCGTAGATTTAGGGGTGGTTAAATTTATTGCACCGAATCAAAATTACCAACTAGCGACCCTAGCAAACTATAACCCCAATAATTTTGAATATATGTTAACTGCTGGCTATCCTAAATTAGGGAATAATTCACCTTGGCGGTTGACAATGGGGCAGATTTTTGAAAAAGAACGTGGATTACTACAGTCTAACCAATCAGATTTTCAAACTGATAGTTCTAGCCAATTACAAACAGCAAGTTCCTTAACCGGAGGATATGAATTAGTTTATAGCAGCATCACTTATGGTGGCATGAGTGGGGGTCCTGTATTAGATTCTCTAGGACGAGTGATAGGGATTCATGGACGTGCAGAGGGAGAACAAGCTTTTGATGAGAAAACCGGAGATAGGGGTACTAGTGATGGAAAAGTTCAACTAGGTTATAGTCTAGGTATTCCAACCACTACCTTTTTAGGACTAGCAACCAGATTGGGAGTACAAGCGCAAAAATTAGAAACCAAGGCTGCACCGCAATTAAAAGCCGAACAAAGAAAGTCTATTCAAGCAGCGATATTAACAACTGATGTTTCCAAAGGAAATGCAACAGCCAGCCAATGGATAGAAAGAGGAAATCAGCTGTGGCGTTTGGCTCGTTATCAAGAAGCAGTCACAGCATTTGATGAAGCAATCGATCTGAAACCAGCATTTGTTTACTTAGCTTATTATGGCAAGGGTTTAGCTTTGGGATCGAGTGGAGAAGTTCCAGAAGCAATAGAAGCATTAAAGTCAGCAACCAAACTCAAACCAGACTTTGTAGCTGCTTGGCAATTATTAAGTACAGCTTATCGTGAATTCCAGCAGCCAGAAAAGGGATTAGTAGCAATAGAAAAAGCAATTCAACTCCAGCCGAAAAACCCAAATTTGTACAATGAAAAACAGGAACTATTAAAGAATTTAAAACGATATGCAGAAGCAGAAGCAGCAATAAATAAAGCAATTGACCTCAATCCCCGCACCGCATTTTACAACAATCGAGGTCTGATTTACAAAGAGCAGAAGAAATGGGAATTAACACTTGCCAATTTCAACAAAGCTATTGAGATTAATCCTCAGTATGCTGATGCTTACATCAATCGGGGAAATCTTTACTATGAGCAGAAGCAATGGGAATTAGCACTCGACAATTTCAACAAAACCATTGAGATTAATCCTCGGTATGCTCAAGCTTACATCAATCGGGGGAATCTTTACTATGAGCAAAAGCAATGGGAATTAGCACTCGCCAATTTCGACAAAGCTATTGAGATTAATCCTAAGTATGCTCAAGTTTACAACAATCGAGGTATTCTTTACAAAGATCAGAAGCAATGGGAATTAGCATTCGCCAATTTCGACAAAGCTATTGAGATTAATCCTCAGTATGCTGAAGCTTACATCAGTCGCGGTGTTCTTTACAAAGAGCAGAAGAAATGGAAATTAGCACTTGCTGATTACACCAAAGCCATTGAGATTAATCCTCAGTATGCTAAAGCTTACAACAATCGGGGTAATCTTTACTCTGAGCAGAAGCAATGGGAATTAGCACTTGCTGATTACAACAAAGCCATTGCTATTAATCCTCAATTTGCTGAAGCTTACTACAATCGGGGCCTTTTTTACGGTGAGCAGAAAAAATGGAATTTAGCCCTAGCTGATTTTAATAAAATTCTTCAAGTCGCTAGCCCAGAATATCCCGGTGGTTATTTCGGTAGAGGAATGGTTTACGCGCTGACAGGTGAAAAACAAAAAGCTATTCCAGATTTGCAAAGAGCAGCGCAACTTTTCTATGCTCAAGGTAATAGTGCTGCTTATGAGCAAGCAATGAATTTATTAAAATCATTACAATAATTATGAAAAATAACTCAGGTACAAGCATTATTTCACTGACTACTACCTGAATCTTTTCTCAAAATACTTGCATCTATTTTCCTTTATGCATAAATAATCAACTTATGTAATCCTCTTCCCCTCCTGCGTAAAATCACTTACTCGCAACAGTAATAGGAATAGAAGCAATCAAAAAGGTTGCATCACCTCGAATAAAGATTTAACAAAGGGAAGAATTATGTTGAAAAAAATCACTGCATCTGTGTTAACTTCCATTGGTTTATTAACCCTTAACGCAAGCCCTTCACTAGCAAAAAATACCGTTAATTTTACTAATCATCAAACCCTTTATCCTTCAACTTGCGGTGTCGTGATTGAAGATGAAAAATATACCTGCGATTATGCAGTTATGGGAGCTTTTGATGATGCTAGTGCCAATATTAAATTATGCAGCGATGATGCTTGTATAATCCTCATGCTTTCTCCTTACCAACTTGCTAATATCGCCAATGAGGAAGATTTTCGAGTCAGGCAAATAGCTCTGCAAAAAGGAAGTTCAATTATTGCACAATGGAATGTGTCTATGTATTGTGGTTTTAATGCTACTGGTATGGGATGTATTGGTGAATCGGATGATGGAGGAGAAATTGCTGTTTATATGGAGTAGGATTTTAGTAAATTTATGTAACAAATGCGCTAATTTACGTAAAATACTACTAAATAAGCAGAAATCTAATTGTAAGTATTTTTCCGGATAGGAGTGGTGACGACGATGAAAAAGTTGGTTGTCCTCAAGCTGGATGGTCAGTTAGGTGAGGGGGTTCGTGTTAGTTTGGAAATAGGTGAGGATGGTTTGCGTCCTTCTGTTGAACTGAGTGACAACCAATTAAGATTACCTCCTATCCCTACCCTACCTGAGATATATCAGCGCTGGTGCAGAAGTTACCGCAGTTTGGATGGACATCGGATTAAACCGAAGAAAGAGCAAATTTCTAATGTTCGGTTTAAATCTCTTAAGGATGAATGTGAGCAATTAGCTGATACTATCAAGCAGAATTTTCTTAATTGGTTGCAAGCTGACTCGTTTCGTTTAATTAAAGAGCAATGTTTAATCCATTTGTCTCCTAATGATGAGGTGCGGTTTATTATTCGCACTACTGATAATCAACTGCGAAAGCTTCCTTGGCATTTATGGGATTTATTCGAGTATTATCCTCATGCAGAGATAGGGTTTAGTTGCAATACTGCTCAACGTTTTACCAGAAAATATCGCCCTCATGTGAGAATTTTGATTATTTTGGGCAATAGTGATGGTATTAATGTTGCTGATGATGAGAAACTGTTAAAGCAATACTGTAAAAATGCAGAGCTAGTTGTTTTAGTTGAACCTTCACCGTCAGAATTAAATGAGTATCTTTGGGATGAAAAAGGTTGGGATATTCTCTTTTTCTCTGGGCATAGTCAAACGGAAGAAACCAAAGGAAGGATATTTCTCAACCGTAATGATAGTTTAACAATGGAGGATTTGCGGGAGGGATTAAAACGGCAGTTAGGCAGGGTTTACAGTTAGCTTTTTTTAATTCTTGTGATGGTTTAGGAATTGCCAGCGAGTTAGAAAGTTTGTATATTCCCCAAGTAATTGTGATGCGGGAACCTGTCCCGGATAAGGTTGCAAATCAGTTTTTAAAATACCTTTTTCAAGAGTTTACTGGGGGGAAATCCCTCTATCAATCGGTAAATATTGCACGCAAAAAATTACAGGGGTTCGAGAAAGATTATCCCTGTGCTAGTTGGCTACCTGTGATTGTGCAAAATCTTTTAGAAACACCTCCCACTTGGCAGAGTTTGGGAGCAATTTCTAATTGTCCCTATCGCGGTTTAGCTGCTTTCCAGGAGGAGGATGCACCCTACTTTTTTGGACGGGAAGCTGTCACATACCAGTTAGTTAATGCGGTAAAGAAAAAGCCTTTGATTGCGGTTGTTGGTGCTTCTGGTAGTGGTAAATCTTCGGTTGTATTTGCAGGGTTGGTTCCGCAATTAAAGCAAGATAGAAATAGGGATTGGCAGATTGTTTCTTTTCGTCCGGGGAATAATCCCTTTGAATCTTTAGCAATTGCTTTTAGTCCTTTATTATCAAATAGGAACCCAAATATTAAGCTCGTTACAGGTAGTGAAGAAGATAAACTTGGGTATAATCTAAACCAGCATAAATTGACAGAATTGGAATTAGAAATAGATTTAAAAACGAGTAATTTAGCTTTATTTAATATTATTGAACAGCTAATTCAAGCTGCTCCTAAATCTCATATAATTTTGATTGCTGATCAATTTGAAGAACTTTATACCCTTTATCATCATTCTGAAGAACGACAAATATTTTTAGATAATCTCCTAAATGCAGTTGAGAAAGCTCCCAGTTTTACTTTAATTTTAACTTTGCGAGCAGACTTTTATGGAGAGGCTTTATCCTACCGTCGATTAGCGGATGCATTGCAAGATGCTCATATCAATTTGGGTGCAATGAATGCCCAAGAATTAGAAGCAGTAACAACACAACCTGCGGCAATTTATAATGTGCAATTAGAAGAGGGTTTAACTCAACGTTTAGTTGATGCAGTTTTGCAATCTCCTAATCATTTACCTCTGCTGGAATTTACTTTAACTCAGTTGTGGCAAAAACAATACCAGGGATATCTAACTCATCAAGCATATACAGAAATTGGTGGTGTGGAAACTGCATTAGCAAACCATGCGGAAGAAATTTATGCTCAATTAAATACAACAGATAAAGATAGGGTACAAAAGATATTTATTCAGTTAGTACAACCAGGGGAAGCAAGTACAGATATTCGTCGTTTGGCGATTCGTGGGGAAGTAAAAGACGAAAATTGGGATTTAGTCACTCGGTTAGCGGATGCGCGGTTAGTGGTGACAAATTGTAATCAAATTACGGGAATTGAGACTGTGGAAATTATCCACGAAGCGCTAATTAAAAACTGGCGCAGGTTTGGGCAATGGATGAGAATTGATGGAGATTTTCGCCGTTGGCAAGAACAATTACGAGTAATAATTAAACAGTGGGAAAATAGCGATAATGATGTTGGAGGATTGTTAAGGGGAAAGCCTTTAATTGATGCGGAAGATTGGTTATTAAAACGCAGTCATCAAATTAGTTCGGTTGAAGAAAGGTTTATAAATTTAAGTTTGGAGTTAAGGGAGAAAGAGGAAGAAGTAAAAAATGCTGCACGGAAGCGTACTTTTATCTGGTTGACTGGTGGTTTAGTAACAGCTTTACTATTAGCAGGATTAGCTTTATTTCAATGGCGACAAGCACAAATTAACGGGATAAAGTCTTTGAATCTTTCCAGCAAGATGCTAATTAATACTGACAATGAAATTAAAGCATTAATTCCCATTTTGAGAAGTCTGGAAATTTTAGAAAAATTCAATATTACAGATAAAGATATATATTTATTGCCATCTATTTTGGAAGTATTTAATCAAGTTAGGGTGTACAATAGCTTACAAGGACATGAAGGTTATGTTAGCAGCGTTAGGTATAGTCCTGATGGAAATTATTTAGCTTCTGCAAGTCAAGACAAAACAATTAAAATTTGGCGACGAGATGGGAAGTTAATACAAACTCTAAAAGGACATAACAATAATGTTTTTACTGTGACTTGGAGTAGTGATAGTAAATTTATCGTAACAGCAAGTTTTGATAACACCGTTCGTTTATGGAAATATAATTTTGCAAATGGATTATTTGAGAATAATCCTTCTATGCCAATTTTAGAAAAAGATGATCTTTGGGGAGTTGCTTTAAGTCCAGATAATCAAGTTATAGCCACTGCTACTAAAAATGGTTTAGTCAAACTTTGGAATTTGAATGGTAAATTATTAAAAATAATTCCAGCACACAAAGCCAAAATATGGAGTTTGAGTTTTAGCCCAGATGGGAAAACTTTAGCTACAGCGAGTGCTGATAGAACAATTAAAATATTAAATTTAGATGGAATAGTTTTACAAACCTTACAAAGTCATGAAGATGAGGTTTTAAATATTAGCTTTAGTCCGGATGGAAAAACCCTAGCTTCTGGCAGTAAAGATGAAACCGTTAAACTTTGGGATTTAACAGGTAAATTATTGCATACTTTTGAAGGTCATACAAATGAAGTTTTAGACGTGCGCTTTAGTGGGAATGGTAAATTATTAGCTTCTGCGGGTGCTGATGATACAGTCAGATTTTGGAATACTCAAGGTGAATCACAACAGGAAATTTATACTTTTAAAGGACATGGGGGTAAAGCATCGGAAGTCAGTTTTAGTCCTGATGGACAAACTTTAGCCACTGCAAGTGCTGATAAAGCTGTTAAGGTGTGGCGTTTTGATAGTATTTTACCGACTTTTGAGGGGAACAGTGTTAGTGTCAGCCCCGATAGCAAAATTATCGCGACAGGAAATCAACAAGGTGTCATTACTTTGCGACAAAAAATGGTGATTTAATCAGAAGTTTTAAAGCACATGAAAAAGAAGTTGTGAAGGTAAATTTTAGTCCAGATGGGGAAATGATTGTTTCTATCGGTAAAGATAATCAAATTAAACTTTGGAATTTGGAAGGTAAATTACTCAAAAGTTGGCAGGGACATAAGGGTAATAATAGCAGCAGTGTTTTTGAGCCTATCAGGGATATTAGTTTTAGTCCAGATAGTAAATCTTTAGTTAGTATTGGGGAAATTGATGTTAAATTGTGGGATTTGTCAGGTAATGTGTTGCACAATTGGCAAGTTGATAATCAAATTATGACCAGTATTAACTTTAGTCCAGATGGGAAAAATGTAATAGCTGCTGTTGATAAATTAATTAAAATCTGGAATTTGGATGGTAAATTATTATCAACATTATCAGGACATACTGAAAATATTGCATCTGTTAGTTTAAGTCCAGATGGCAAAATGATAGCGACTGCTGGTAATGATCAAACAGTGAAGCTTTGGGATATGTCTGGGAAGTTATTAATAAATATACCCCATAGCAATAATGTTTACAGCGTTGGTTTTAGCCCAGATAGTCAAATGCTAATTTCAGCAAGTGGAAGTAATATCAATTTCTGGGGTTTGGATGGGAAGTTAATTAATAGTTTGCAAGCGGGAGAAAGTTCCATAAAAGATGTAAGTTTTAGTCCTGATGGAAAGATGTTTACTTCAGTGGATATGAAAAAGAATATAATTTTGTGGAGTTTGGATATTGATAATTTACAACAGCTTAGTTGTAATTGGTTGCATGATTATTTGGCTAATAATTCTACTCTTAATGAGGATGAGAGAAGGATTTGTGAGAATATGTCTCGTTAAATTCATTTTTTGTTTGTAGTGAGGACTTCAGTCCTCAAAACTTAAAATAAGGACTAAAGTCCTTACTACGAACTTAAGATAATATGCAAGTTGCGTAACTAATGAATGACTCTGGTATAATTACGAATATAGCTGAACTAAAAATATACTTTTACTACTTAAAAATATGTCACGATTAAAGTTAGTTTTAACTTGCTTAAGTTTGGCTGCTCTTAGCAATTTTATTTTAAATGTTCCAAGTGTTAAAGCGTCTCCCGTAGCGGTTAAAGAAGTACAAGCTAAGGCAAAGTATTGGTTTGATCAAGGAATAATTAAATTTAATGAACGAAATTATCAAGAAGCGTTGGAGGCTTTTACAAAAGCTATTAATATTGATTCTGGGTATGCTGAGGCTTATTATCGTCGCGGTTTAATTCATGCTAAATATCCTCAAAATCAGCCATTAAATGCTGATGGAACAGTAAAGGGTTGTGAAAGAGTTGACACTTATCGAATTATGTGTCCGGTTTCAGTTCAAAATAAGGTTCAAGAAAATAAGGGTAAAGCAATTACCGATTTTACCCAAGCAATTCAACTGAATCCCCAATATACAGCAGCTTATCATCAAAGGGGGTTGCTTCAAGAAAGTAGGGAGAATAAATTACAAGACTTGGAAATGGCGGTAAATCTTTATTACTCAAAAATTCCGGTTTATTTGAATGAAAATAAATATGAGACAGCAGCTAAGATTTTGCAGGCTGTTGAGGAAATAAATATTGCTAAAAAATCTGTGAATTCGCAAATATTTGCGGCAAAGGCTTCGTCAGGCAGAAATCCAATAGGTTCCTCCACAGATTCTCCTAACAAAAAATCACCTGAAGAGTTAATAAATGAAGCTCGTCAGGTTTTGAAGAAGGGAGATGTGCAAACTGCTCTTCAGAAATTGGAGGAAGCGGGGAGGATTTATAAGGAGAGGAAAGATGATGGTAGATATAAAGAAGTGCAGAGGACGATTGCGGTGATTAAGGGAAAAGGTAAATAGGTAAATGGGATTGGATGTAGAAAATTTTTCACCAATCCCGAATTTTTATTTTTGTACCTGCTTTAATATGTTCGTTGCTTGTTAAATAGTAAACAGCAGAATTATTTTGAAATTGATACACGTTTAATAAACTAGTATGCTGTTAATCATGTGGTTATAACAAGCTTTTTATTTTAGGATTAGACAGCATTTTTTTTGTATCACTCAGTAAACTTTCACCCCAGAGACTTTCTTTTAAAACTTCGATATTTGCTATATTTTTGTTTAGATGCAAAGCAACTTTAGATAATTGATAAGCTTTTTCCTGTTCTCCTTTACTATACAATGCAACAGCAAGGGCAAAATTTGTCTCCGCAACATTAAGTTCTTCTTCTGGATGATCCTCAAGAATTTTTATAGCTGTTTCCCATTGTTTTATTGCTGCATCTATTGATTGTTGTTCATATTTTATTAAGCCAATATTAATAATAACTCCGGAGTTATTAGGTTCTATTTCAAGAGATTTATAGTAGTCAAGTAACGCTAATTTATATTGCTGCCTAGATTGGTAAAGAATAGCTCGACTCATGTAAACATTATAGCTTGCATCAAGCAAAGGATTAATATCAATATCAATAGATTTATTAAAATCAGCTAAGGCTAAATCCCATTTTCTTTGGTGACGATAAACAATTCCTCTCTCAAGATAAGCTCTAGCATTCTGATGATTAATATCAATAGATTTATTAAAATCAGCTAAAGCTAAATCCCATTTCTTCTGCTCACGATAAAACATTCCTCTCTCAAGGTAAGTTCTAGCATTCGGAGCAATATCAATGGTTTTATTGAAATCAGCTAAGGCTAAATCCCATTTTTCTTGCTTGCTATAAAGTACCCCTCTATCAATGTAATTATCAACATTTTTAGGATTAATATCAATGGCTTTGTTGATATTTGATAAAGCTAGATCCCATTTTTTCTGGCTTTGATATACTCCAAATTGTAACAAGTAAGAATAAAAACTTTTAGGGTTGATATCAAGGGCTGTATTGATATCATAGTGTGCCAAATTCCATTTTTTTGCGTATTATATATAAAACCCCGATATATATATAAAATAAAAATTTTCGGATTGATATCAAGAACTGTATTGATGTCAGCTAGTGCTAGATCAAACTTTTTTTGTTGGATATATGACAAAACACGAAATATTAATAGTGTTGGTTTTTTTGGTTGTTGTTGAATTGCTTTATTTATTGCTATCAATGCTTTATCTGGTTGATTTAATTGTCCGTATACTATGCTTAGTATTTGCAAAGCAGCAACAAAGTCTGATTTGAGTTTCACCGTTTTTTCTAATGCATCTACAGCTTCTTGATATTTTTCATCTTCAAATAATGCTAATCCTTTGCCATAGTAAGCTAAATAAGCAAGATCTGATTGGAGGTTAATAACTTGGTCGAAGGCTTTTACTGCATCTGAATAACGCTCCAAACGCCAAAATTGATTCCCTCTTTCTAGCCATGTAGAAGCATGTGCATTTCCTTTTAATACGTCAGATGATAATATGGATTTTTGAATAGATTCTATTTTTTGTTTGTCGAGTTGAGGTGATTGTAAATTTTCTTCTACCTTTGCAGGTTTCGCATCTAGCCTTGCCATTAAATCTAAAAAAGTATTTATAGGAATGCCTAAGCTATAGCCTAGCTGTACTTTAGTTTTGTCACTCCCAGAATTACCAGTTTTTTTATCTATTACTTCTTCTCCTTCTGCACGTCCATGAATCCCAATTACTCGTCCGTCAGAGTCCAATACTGGTCCCCCACTCATTCCTCCATCGGTGATACTACTATAAACTAACTCATATCCTCCAGTTAAGAAACTAGCAGTTCGTAACTGACTAGAACTATTATTTTGAAAGTCAGATTGCCGAACTCTAATGAATCCCGATTCTTTTTCAAAAATCCTTCCTGCTGTAAATCGCCAAGGTGAATTATTCCCTAATTTAGGATATCCCGCAGTAAACATATACTGACGATTACTAGGATTATAATTTGCCAAAGTAGCTACTTCATAGTTTTGCTCACTAACAAATTTAACTACTCCTAAATCAACACCTTCCTCTCTTTTAATAGTGCTTTTATCTACAGGATATTTGTTCCCATCAAAAGCAAGAATTGTATAACTAAAATTACCACATGGCTGTTTTACATTATTTCTTTCACAGACAACATGGGCTGCTGTTAATACTGTATAGGTGTAGATATTCCCATTTTTCTCTTTAGCAATAATCACCCCAGAACCATTATTATTAATACCATTAATATCCTTACTGCTACTATCAATCCTGACCGTAAATTCTTTAGCTTTTTGCTCTAAATCTCCCAACCATCCAGTTAACTGCGGTTCTGGAACGCTGGCTGTAGTTTCTGGTAAAGGTAAACTATAAGCAGTAAGTATGTCTGCATTCACCTCAGCTAAAACAGTTGAAATTGGAATCCCCCAACTCAACTTTCGCATCTCCTGAATTTCTGACTCACTCGGACGTGAACCATTTTGATAGACATAACCACTATTTAAAATCGGATAAGCACCTCGTCCATTAATTCCAACAAGTATCCCGCTACTGTGAATAATTGCACCACCACTCATCCCCTGTTCGATATTGCTGGTATAGCCAATTTGATATCCTTCCTTAAGGGGTTGAGAAATTTGTTGAATTTTACCATGACTAAATATCATTTCTCCCTTCTCTCCAGAAAATCCCCCAGCAGTAACTGACATTGTAGTATCGGGAAGAAAATTGGCAACATCTGTGGGACAGTAAATTTCATTCGTTTGAAATTGTAATAATGCTAAATCAAATTTTTCAAACTTAGTATTAGGAATGATTTGTGCAGTATGAGTTTTCCCATCAACAGTTTTGAGATTGATAGAATTAATCCCTCTGACAACATGGGAATTAGTGAGGACTAAATACGTATTTCCTTTTTTAGCAAGTAGCGTACCCGAACCTCCATTATTATCGCCAATCACTTTGACCGTAATACGATTAGCAATAGTTTCTAATTGTTTTTCTGAATATTCTAAATAATCGTCTTTTACCTTTTCTGGTATTATTTCGCAGGTTGAATTTTGAGGTGCTGTTTGGGCTTTTGTAGTAAGTGTAATAGCAAAAGTAGGGAACTGAAAAAGTAGAATTGAGGTAATTATGGCAATGTTTTTATTCATGTTCATGTTGAAGAATTATGAAAAACGCAGAGAGTACTTCAAAAGATAAGGAGACGCGATATATTGCGTGTCCAATTTGTATAGACAAAGCGGGCAGGATGCCCGCACTACAGTGATTTTATATTTTCGGTTATTCAATTGATCTGCACGTCAGCTTAGGTAGGGATATTTTCCACAGGAGCTTTTTTGAAATACTCTTTCATGTCAATATATATCTGCTGACCTGAGTTTTGATAAATTATTACTCCTCCTCCTTTTCCACCTAATGTATCGATAAGCCTCTGTAAAACTATACCAGGATTACTACCAGGTCTAATCGTAAATAGTTGATTTATCCCATTACAAGTTTCACCTTGATTGGGAATACTACAAATTACAGGATAGCCGTTATTGATTCCGTGAGTCAGATAATTTAAGCTGCCATTATCATAAAATTTTTGAAATTTTTGAGTCACTATCTCACACCTTTTTTGAGAAGTTATGTGGGGAGGAAGAGCTTGTGATTTCCAGCCAATTAGACGGATATGACCTTTTCGTTCGGGAACCCAAACAACGGTAGCGGGAATTTTTTCACTGCTTGCTTTATCAAATATTTCCCGACAAAAAAAAGTGACTTTATTTGGTTGGGAATTAGTGGCAACAGATTGACTTAAAGCTGGAGAGATACTAACAGCCAATGTTGCCAATGAAGTTAAGGTGGTGAGTGCTAAAGCAATGGAAGATAATTGACGTTGCATAGTTTTAACCCTTCAAGAAAGTAAGATTGATGATGTAATAAAAAAACGATAAAAATGACCTAAATTAGTCATTTAAGGTTGAGCAGTTGCCCGTAAGCTATAATCTCCAATTTCACCTCTGTCAAGAGAATTAGCCATTATGAGAAAAACTCCATCTGCTGGTAAAGTGACAGCAATTTGAGCATTAAAATCACCCGGTCCTCTATCGTCATTCTCCGCAATTGGGGTGAGTTGCTCACCTTCGGCAGACTCAACCACCTGATATAAACTTAAAACTGGGTTAATCTTTTGACTCGTCATCTCAATCACGACCTGTTGACCTTTCTTACCTTGAAATTGGTAAACATCAGCAAAACTGCCATCTTTGAGAATGCGATCGCCATTACTCAAACTGCCATTAATGACTTGACCATTGAGTGTAATTGTCCGAACCGATGGTTCTTGAGTTCGCGTAAATAGAGTAGAAACTGGAGAAACATCGTTTTTTCTCGCTGCAAGGATAAAAGACTGTACCTGGGAGACAGGAATAGAAAAATTCATCCCAGTATTTAACTTTTCAACCCCTGACATCCCCGATGTATTCACACCAATAACTTGACCTTGGGAATTGAGCAGGGGACCACCGGAATTACCCCCCATAATTACAGCATCGTGTTGAATTTCCCCATTATTAAGGTCAATGCGAGTGATATTACCGGAGGTAAATGTATCGGAAAATTTTGCATCCAGAGGAGTACCCAGAGTAAAAACGCGATCGCCCACTTTTGCGCTACCAGGAGCAGCTAAAGCAAGGGTACGCAAGTTTTGTTGTCTATGAATTTTCAGAACTGCTAAATCTAAACCACCTTTAGCAAAACCCATCACATCTGCACTAAATTTTCTCCCATCAGGGAAAACCACTGTCACTACTTGAGGAAATTCAGCAGGGTTATAGGTTTTTGCTTCTTCTTCGCTTTCTGGTGGTGGCTTGATTACATGAGCATTAGTAATAATCAACCCATCCTGACTAATAACAAAACCGCTTCCATGACCTGTTTCTGTTTTTACTGTCACCGCCGCAGGGCTAGCTTTTTGGTATACTCTACGGTTAAGTTGTTCCTCAGCAGTTTGAGCTAAAACACGGTTAAAGTGACCTGTTTCCCTTCCGTTCAGCGATAGTACTTGCTCGATGGTACTGATACCTATTAGAGTAAAAACAGTACACAGGGTTAGAATAATAAATCTTGAGAATCGCTTGTACATCATCGCTTTGTATTTATTGTGTAAATTCCCCATTCATAGTCAAAAAGTCAGATTTTTAGATAATTGCGACTGAAATCACAATATCATGCTGAATTCTCTCTGTAAAAATCTTTAAAATAGTTAATATTGAAGGTATTCTACTGATGTTGCCCTTAATTCTTAACCTCCTTAAAATAGCTTTCTAGTAGGATTACGGTATGGGGAGGAATTTTTTACGCAAGCTCTAAACTTTTTTCTGAGTTATTGCTAAATTACTACGGTATTTACCAAAATTAGCCGCAATACTGAAGTATATTCTTTGCGCCAGCTACGTATCAACTAGTACAATTGTATATCCAATAGAACCTAAGTATTTTTGTTGTTTGGTCAAACATCTAGAAAATTATATTTTTCGCTTGAAGCTATTTAAATCTCAGAGATGGGAGAACAACCGTTTTCTTCTTTTAACATAGTTACAGCAAGATTACAGTTAAATCAATTAAGTACAACAAGTGTATTTAAAACTACTACATTGCTTTTATTATCCGTAAATGCGTAAAAACGCTCTCACCTTGTCGTATTATTATTTGAGGTGATTGAGGAGAGATAAAAAGACGAAGCCAGCAAAATTAATATTTTTATCCCGAAGAAGTAAATTACCTACGTTATGCATGGTATTTTACAAAAATCAGAAAATGGATATTTAGTAAATTTTAAACTAAAGAATTGTTATTTAATATCTACTATGAAAAAGTTAGTTATCCTGCAATTTGATGGTGATTTTTCGAGGGGGTATAAGGTAACTTTAGAAGTTGGGGATGATGGGGAACGTCCTGATGTGCGGATTCGCGGAGAATTACCAACTGCACTGGATGTGATGCAATCGATCCAAGAATGGCGTAAGATTTATAGAAGTGTGTACGGTCAATCTCGAATTAAGGTAAATGCGGTAAAAAATTTCAATACTGTTGATTATAAACAGCAATGTGATGAATATTCTGAGAAGTTATTATCTCTTTTTCATACATGGTTGAAATCAGAATCTTTTAATTCTATTAGTAATTATTTATCTGAGTTAAATACAAATCAAGAACAGGAATTACGCATAATTTTAAGTAGTGACAGTTTGGAATTACGGAAGCTACCTTGGCATTTGTGGGATTTATGGTCGGGGGCTGAAGTCGCTTTGAGCGCACCGGATGCAGCGCGGGGAGTCAGAATATTACGGGAAAAGATTAGAATTTTAATTATTCTTGGTGATAGTACGGGTATAAATGTGAAAGCTGATGAAATACTTTTGCAAAAGTATTGCCGCGATGCGGAAATAGTTACTCTTGTGGAGCCTTCGCGGGAGGAATTAAATAACTATTTACAGGATGAGATTGGTTGGGATATTTTATCTTTCTCTGGGCATTCACAAACCTATAATTTTACTGATACAAATGAGGAAATAGCCTGAAGGGGCGAATTTTTATTAATAAAAAAGATAGTTTAACGATGGCTGAATTGAGGGATAGTTTGCAAACAGCTATCCAACAAAGATTACAATTAGCTATTTTTAATTCCTGCGATGGTTTGGGGATTGCTGCGGAATTGGAAAGTTTGCATATTCCCCAAGTAATTGTGATGCGCGAACCTGTTCCCGATTTTGTGGCTCAGGAGTTTTTAAAGTATTTTTTTAGAAGCATTTACAAATGGTAGCTCTTT
>JAAUSO010000122.1 GCA_012033205.1 Richelia sp. SL_2_1
ATGCTACATTTAATTCGCGAAATTATTACGCGAATTAGCTTTTCACTATCTCCCCCTTACTTCATTTTATTTCTCTAATCTTCAAGTCTTTGCAGCCACTTACTTTCAGCTTATCTTAGTGCCATTCACCTTTAACCTTTAACCTTTAATTCCAATCCTGTTCTTCCTTCTTCCCTTTTGTGCGATAAATTCCACCAACAGTGTGAATTGCACGGGTTTTCTGGAAAAGTTCCGCTTCCGTAATCCCCCACTTATCTAATACTTCATCCAAACCGCGTTGAATATCTCTCGCTCCGGGAAAATTATGGTAGCGAATCCGCAATCTAGCCAATTCCGCTAAATTATAATCACTCGCTTCCCCCACTAATAAACCTTCAACCAAAGGGCGATCGCGATTATACTGTGGATGTTGTTGTTCTTTATTTTCTTCAGCCATCAAAGAATTTTAGATTTTAGATTTTAGATTTTAGATTTTAGATTCAAGGAGTTAAGAGTTAGAAATTAAGAAAATAGTGCAGTGGGAGCATCTTGCTCCCCATCTCCCCATCCCCTTGTCTCCCCATATCTTAATCAGGAGGACAAACCCGCTCTTCTAAAGAGTAGGGAAGTCGCTGACAGGCTTTG
Organism: Richelia sp. SL_2_1; assembly: GCA_012033205.1. Lineage (GTDB taxonomy): Bacteria > Cyanobacteriota > Cyanobacteriia > Cyanobacteriales > Nostocaceae > Rivularia. Next base: position 625 of record JAAUSO010000122.1, read on the forward strand.
TTAAAGGATTTAGGTTGAATTAGCCACCATCCAAGCAATCCTAATGCTGTAAAGCCTAGAAGCATCAGCAATAATCCTGTTAATAATAATATTGGATTACGTTTGCGCTTGGGTTTTTTCTTGGCGGTTGCGGTAGTAGTTGTTACGGGTTCGTCGTCGGAAAGTCGCAAGTCTAGTAATGCTTGGGAACTTGCTGCTAATTCTGGCTCTGTTTGCAAAATTTCTACTTGAGATACTTTGGGGCTGATGACAGCTAAGTAATCGGGAATGACGCGACAATGAGTAATAACTACTGAAATGTTATCATGTCCGTTTTTTTGATTGGCTAATTTAATCCAAGAATCCGCAGCTTCTTCGGTTGAAACTTCCCCCGTTAATACAGGTAAAGCATAATCGCGCCAATAATTTTCTACCAAATTATTATCGCTTAAACCGTCGGAGCATAACAGCAATATTCCATCTTCTTCTAAAATCAAGCGTCTGATGTGAGGATGAAGATATTCGCCTTCTTTGGTACCCAAAGCTTGAGTAAGTGCGCTAGCATCGGGACGCTGTAATGCTTTACGATACAAACTACGACCCTGACATACTTCCCGTGTTGCTACATCGTCATCAACTGTAAGTAATTGACAATAATCACGGGTAATCCAGTAAGCGCGACTATCACCGATGTTTGCTAGATAAAGTTCACAAGCATTTTCTGAACGCCAATTGCCGGTGGTTTGTACACTCTGTGGTATCTGTACCGACATTACCAGCGTTGTTGCCATGCGTTCTCTTTTTTGGCGTTTTTGCTCGTTATTCGCGTTACAAATTAAATTATTTACAACTCGCAAACTTGCTTCTATCTGCTGCTTTAACAATTCTGGAGATACGATTTCGGTTTGCTGTGCAACTTCGGCAAGTAAAGCCCGAATTTGCAACGTTATCGACTGTACCGCTAAATTGGAAGCAACTTCACCACCTTCGTGTCCACCGATACCATCGCAAACAATAGATACTTTGGGCAATATTGAGTTTTCTTTGGAAGTATTACTATTAGGAAAACAATTGTCTTCGTTTGCGTATAATTGCCGTCCTTTATCTGTAATTCCAGATACTTTTAAAGTTAAAGGTAATTCTGCTGCTGCCGATAACAATAGTTGGTTGAGTTGAGCGGAAATACTCTCAAAATCAACTACACCACTACACATCTGTTTGACAATTTTCTTTAAGCTATTGTTAACTTTTGTATTAGAAATAGCCGCAATCGGTTGCCAAGATTCACCTAACTGTTGCAGAGAAGGCGTATCTGTATTTTCGATTAGTTCTAGCAAGCGCACACACCAACCTTGTACCCGGAGGTTTTCGGCTACCAGCAAACTACCTGCAACTCCTAATTCTGATAAAGGCTGCCACAATTCGAGAATTTGCCACAACCAATAAACTTGTCTGACTGCCGTTGAATGTTCCCACACATCGGTAATTGCCGGATAAACACTACCTTTATCGTTGATGGGTACATTTTCTAGTAACAAGATATCATCATTGTTATTTTGTGGTAATCGCACAAATCCGTAGACGTGAGGTAAGTGCGATCGCAAGTTATGTAAGCGCAAATAAGGAATTAGTTTATCAGGTATTTTTTCGGGTATATCAGGTATTAATATTGGCTGAGTATCCAACCAAATTTGAGGCGAAATAATTTCATAACGAGAAGCAATTTTTTCTCCTGGTTCTAAGTTAATTTTTTTTGTATCTACAGCCCAAAGATATTTATAAGTTAATGGTGTTAAGCAATTAGCACAAAGACGATTACCGTAAGTATTAACCGGGTCAGTACAATGGGGATTGGTGCAATAAACTATCCTTGAGTAGAAATCATTAGGTATAAATTCCATCTGTTAGTATCAACACGTAAATTTCAGTTACATTTAGCGGTCAAAGAATTTAGGTTTACATTAGACTGGGTGAATGTAATTCGTAATTCGTAATATCTCCCTCCGGGAGACGCTACGCGAACGTAATTCGTAATTAGGGTTCCCCATAAATAAAATAATGGTGCTTCAACATTGCCTACAATCCGGACATCCACGGATAAATCCGGGGGCTATGTCCTATCGGACACGCGGAGCTAACAAACCTTAAAAAATTAACGGGCGTGAGTATCTTGTTAACCAAGAGTTTTTTTATTGGAAGTAATCAAAATTTACCGCAAAAATCACAATTTGGACTTGCTGAAATTCGTCAGTGTCTAAGGGAAGCCTTGGATGCCCCCACAATAAACTAAAGAAACAGATTCTACTCTTCCCTCTTCCCTATTCCCTCTTCCCTCTTCCCTCTTACAAAGCTTAAATAAATCTTTCTTTTTTAAGTAACTAACTCCCCTTGTAATATGGCTTTTTCAATTTCATACTTTATACTCGAACCTTCCGCGTACTGGCTACTAACAATTTATTTATCCTAAATGTAGATTTTAGGATGGCATTATGTCTACGACTTTAATATGGCTGATAGTTGGAGCCTGTTTGTGTTTATCGGAATTATTTATCCCAACTGCTTTTGTCGCTTTTATGATGGGTTTAAGCGCCTTTATAGTAGCGTTACTGTCTTTAGTATTGGGAAACTTATGGCTGCAAGCATTGTCTTGGTTGCTACTTTCTACAACATTAATATTGCTTACCCGTAAGTATATTTCACAACCACGGCGTAGATCGAAAATGCGGGATGCAGTTTTAGCCGAAACCATCACTGAAATAGCACCAGGAAAAACTGGACGAGTTTTGTATGAAGGTAATTCCTGGCAAGCACGATGTGATGATGACAACGCTTTTATTGCAGCTGCTCAAAGAGTTTACGTTGTTAGGCGCGAAGGTACAACCTTGATTGTCATGCCCGAAAATATTTTGCATTCTTAATTTTCGTATTTGAGTTTTATATGAAGAAAAATAATCATAGGAGAAAACAATGGAACAAATATTTTTACTGATATCCTTGGCTTTGGGTGGTTCTGCTCTAGCTGGTTCTGTGAAAATCATCAACCAAGGAAATGAAGCTTTAGTGGAAAGACTGGGTAGCTACAACGCAAAGTTAGAACCCGGACTTAATTTCATGATTCCTTTCTTCGATCGCGTAGTTTATCGCGAAACGATTCGAGAAAAAGTTATTGACATTCCTCCCCAAAAGTGCATCACCCGCGACAATGTAGCCATTGAAGTTGATGCGGTGGTTTACTGGCGGATTGTGGATATGGAGAAAGCTTACTACAAAGTAGAAAATCTGACAGCGGCAATGGTAAATTTAGTCTTAACTCAAATTCGCTCGGAAATGGGACAATTAGAACTTGACCAAACCTTTACCGCTCGTACCGAAGTTAATGAAATTTTATTGCGGGATTTAGACATTGCTACAGATCCTTGGGGTGTAAAAGTCACCCGTGTCGAATTGCGCGATATTGTTCCTTCCAAAGCAGTACAAGACTCAATGGAATTGCAGATGACCGCAGAAAGACGTAAGCGGGCAGCAATTTTGACATCAGAAGGTGAAAGAGAAGCAGCGGTAAATAGTTCTAGAGGTCGAGCCGAAGCACAAGTTTTAGAAGCCGAAGCCAATCAAAAAGCCGTAATTTTACAGGCAGAAGCACAGCAAAAAGCTACTATCTTGAAAGCGCAAGCCGAACGTCAGCAGCAAGTACTTAAAGCCCATGCAGTTGCTGAATCATCAGAAATTGTCGCTCAAAAAATCAAAGAAAATCCCAAAGCCCAGCAAGCATTAGAAATATTATTAGCTTTGGGTTACTTGGATATGGGTGCAGCCATCGGGCAAAGCGGAAGTGCAAAAGTCATGTTTATGGACCCGCGCACTATTCCTGGTACTTTAGAAGGGATACGTTCTATCGTTGCCGATGCACAGGGTGATGGAGTGATAGGGAGATAGGGGGACAAGAAGACAAGGGGACAAGGGGATGGGGAGACGGGTAATAAAACCTAGACATTTCTTGACATTACTTGACGTTTCAACAGGAGCATGGGAGCGGTTATCCCTCTACGTCTAGACACGGTTTAGCCATCCGCGCATATTTTTCGAGATTTTTCGATGCATTTAAATCTCCTAACTCCTAATTCCTAACTCCTAACTCCTAACTCCTAACTCTCAACTGTCCACTGTCAACTGTCAACTGTCAACTGTCCACTGTCAACAAGCTTGTTGTGCTTGACATTTTTCACATAAGCCGAAGAATTCTAAGGTGTGATAAAATATTTTGAAATTTTGTTTGGCTTCTAATTCGGTTTCTAGTTGATGCACTGGACACTGGTTGATGGCAATTGACCTACCGCATTGCAAGCAGGTTAAATGATGTTTGTCCTGTTGCGTTAAACTGTATAGGGCTTCACCATTAGATAAAGTTCTTACTTGTACTAAGCCTTCGAGTTTTAGGGCTTCCAAAGACCGATAAACTGTAGCTAAACCCATACTTTGATTGCTATTACGCAGTTGTACATAAATATTTTGGGCAGAAATGCTTTGTTTACTCGTTTTGAGCAGGGTTAAAATCCGTTCTTGGCTGCGTGTACGTATAGGTTTCATAAAATGTAACTATTTAAATAACAGTAAGAAATAATTTCTATTGCCATGGCTACTTTTTAATTTACTTTAATCATTTGAAAATATCATTTACATTTAGTCACCTTAGAAAGATATAGTATACCCAGAGCAGCATTGGGGTAAAATTAAATGTCAATTAAATATCAAGCTAAAATTTTTGTCACTCTTCGTCCTTCAGTTTTAGATCCCGCAGGTGTAGCAGTGCAATCCGGGCTGAAGCAGATGGAATATAACAACGTTGAACAAGTGCGAATTGGGAAATACATTGAATTAACCATTACTTCTGATTCGGAAAATGCAGCCCGTCAAGATTTAGATAAAATATGCCACGAGATGCTCGCAAATCCCGTTATTGAAAATTACCGCTTCGATTTGATTGAGGTAGAATCGGTTATTGGAGCAGTCTAGGAATTTTGGATTTTAAATTTTGGATTTTGGATTAAAAATTAGGAGTTAGTTGACAGTTGACAGTTGACAGTTGACAGTAATTTTCAACCTTAAACCTTTCATTTCTAACCTCTAACCTTTAACCTTTCACCTTTAACCTTTAACCTGATGAAATTTGGTATTGTTGTTTTTCCTGGTTCTAATTGCGATCGCGATGTTGCTTACGTAACGCGAGATATTCTTAATCAACCAACTCGGATGGTTTGGCATCAAGATACTGATATTTCTGATATCGATGTGATAATTCTACCTGGCGGTTTTAGCTATGGCGATTATCTACGTTGTGGTGCTATTGCTCGGTTTTCTCCGGTGATGTCTTCTGTTATCGCTCATGCACAACAGGGTAAGTTTGTCTTGGGTATCTGTAATGGTTTTCAGGTATTAACTGAAGCAGGACTTTTACTCGGTGCGTTGATTAAAAATCGAGATTTACATTTTATCTGCGATCGAGTTCCGTTAAAGGTTGAACGTAACGATTTACTCTGGACACAAGGTTATCAAAGCGACGAAAACATAGTTTTGCCTGTAGCTCACGGAGAAGGACGTTTTTACGCGGACGAATCGACTTTAGCCCAGTTGGAAGATAATAATCAAGTTGTGTTTCGCTATAGGGAAAATCCTAACGGTTCGTTAAGAGATATTGCAGGTATTTGCAATCGTGACGGCAATGTGTTAGGAATGATGCCACATCCGGAGAGGGCTGCTGATGCAATGTTGGGTAGTACTGATGGGTTAAAGTTGTTTGGGGGTTTGTTGGAGAAGGTTTTAGTGGGGGTTTAAGGTTTTATTTAAACTAGGGGAGATGTTGAACTGCAATGTCTCCTTTAAAACAAACCAGATTTTTGAATAATGGAAAAACATACATAAATACACTTATGCTAAATTTGACTTAGGTATAGATTAATGTTTGGCTAAGGTAATACTCAATCAAATTATATTAGCCAGTCCATAAAAGTTTATCTTGTCAAGTTTTTCAAAAGAGGGTGTAGATGAATAAAGCAATAGATCCAATTGAGCAAAAGATTAAACAATGGAAAGAGAATCTTGCTGAACTTGGAAAGCGTAATCGCTTATTGCACTTTCAAAAAGATCAGAAATCTACTACAGAAATTCCAATACCAGCAGCGGAGATATTTGAGAAATTAGTAATTCAGGAAAAATCAATTTCCCTAAATAATTTAACAACTGACGATACAGAGAATCTAATAATAAACAAAAATTTAACAGCCCTTTATAAAGACGCTAGGGAGACTTTTGAACAAAAGGGTGTAAACGTTCTATTTATTGCACTTGGGACTCTCAAATGGAATTTCAAGGAGAAACCACGAGAGGAAATAATATCTCCTATTATACTTATACCAATTGAATTAGATAAGCCTCCAAGGAAAAAAGAATATAGCCTTTTATCCACAGATGAATCTATTTTTATAAACCCAGCTTTGACATTAAAGTTAAAATATGACTACGGAATTATATTGGATGAAGAAATTAATATAGATAAGGATTTAGATTATCAAAAGCTTTTAGATAGAGTTAGTCAACATCAAGATATTAGTAAACGCATAAATAACAACAATTGGAAAATTGAAGATACTACATATCTTGCCTTATTCGAGAGAAAAAAAGTTTCGATGATAAAAGACTTAGAATATCTTCAAGAAGCAGGTACTAAGATAAATAATCCTATTTTATTAGGATTAGCAAATAATAGAAAACTATATGAATCAAGTATTCCTAAGATAATTCCACCAGAAAATTTAGATGAGTGCATACTTCCTAGCTCAGCATTACAAGTTCTTGAAGCTGATTCCAGTCAACAACAAGTTATTGAAGCTGCAATATCAGGAATGAGTTTTATAGTACAGGGCCCTCCAGGTACAGGAAAAAGTCAGACTATAGTCAATTTAATTGCGGAATTAATTGGTCAAAACAAGAAAGTTCTTGTTGTTGCAGAAAAACCAGTTGCGCTACAAGTCGTTTTTGATAGGCTGAATAAATCTGGTTTAGAAGAAGCTATTATCAATTTTTCTAATCAGGATATAGGTAAAAAGAAAAATTTCGCAAAATATCTGAAAAATTATAGAAAAGATTACGAACAGATTTATGAAGAGTTGGACTTAAATTATATATTTTATGAATTAACTAGTAGCAGACAAAGATTAAATCAGCATTCTACAATGCTACATCAAAAATGGCAGCCGATAGGAAAATCGACATTTGAGCTTTACGGTGAGCTTCTAAGACTTCAAAGGGAATGTAGTTATGAAATTAGATTTACTTTTCGTAATATCAATGAATGGTCTTATATTCAGTTAGCCCAAGCTAAAAATTTAATAGATAAGCTTATTCAATTTTATCCTTTTATAAAATGTCAGCAAAAGACTGTATGGCAACAAAGTAATCTAACAACTCTCAACTCACAAAAACGTGAAGAAATATATGAAGGTATTGATAAATTATCTCAGCATATTAAATTGGTCAGAGAAACTGGTGATGAATTAGCTATATTACTTAGTCAACAAACGTCTCAAACATTAGAAGAATTGGAATTTATTGTTAATGCTGGGCATCACATAGCTAATTTCCCTTTAGAAAAACGTCGTCATCAAAAACAAGGTGAGTTTGAAAACGTTTTTGTGCAAACAACTGGATTTATCGATATTCCTAAAGTACCAAAGTTTTGGATATCAAACAGTAATATAAAACTTTTATGGGATTTATTATCTGAATTAGAAAATGACTATAATTTGGAGCAAGAATATTCTAATAATTTAGCTAGTAAATATAGAAATTCCTTTTTTAGTCAAAATTTACGGACAGTGCTATCAATATGCAGAGGATGGGGTATTTTTCGTTGGTTTAGTCCTAAATACTGGGAGAATAAACGCAAAATATTAAATTATCGAAAGTCAAAAAGATATTGTTCTGATAAAAACCTTATAAATGATTTAGAAAAAGCTGTAAAAATTCAGAAAATAAAGAGTAAGTTAAGAGATAATAACTACCGACCTCGGCTAGCTTTTGAAAATTTCTTTATAGGAGATAAACCAGATTTTTTTAGTATAAAGATAGCCCTATTATGGTTCGATGAATTAATAAAATATCAACTAAGCAAAAAAAGCATATCAGAATTAATTTATTCAGAAAATAGTAGACGCGAGTTGATAAATGCTTTAGACAAATTAAATTGGCAAAAAAATTTAAAAGAGATTAATAATGAATTTGAAATATTACGGGATTATTTTGATTATCCAGAAAAGATGATTAATGGCTCTAATAGTTACTTTAATAAGATTCCTATTAATGAAATAGAAAATTTCTCGAAAAAGCTGCCAACGAGTTAGATTTATTTAGAGAATGGTTAGACTATCAGGAAAATATTAAGCAACTTAAAAATATGGGATTAGAATCTTTCTTAGATAAAATTAAGGAAGGTGATGCTTCTCCTAATGTTTGGTCTACTATTTTTGAAAAAAGTTTTTATTATTACTGGTTACAATATATTTACGACAACAGTGCTGAATTAAGATGTTTTAACTTTAAAATTCATGAAGATACGATCAAAAAATTTTCTCAGCAGGATGAGAAGCGATATGAATTTGCAAAAGTAAGCCTGCAAAAATTGTATGCAGAACAGCGTGACAATTGGTTTCAAGAAAAAGATGTAAAACCAACAATTTCATACTTTGAGCAAGAAACTCAAAAACAGACAAAGCATGATGAAATAAGACAGTTTATTCAGAAAGCTTATGATTTGGTTTTAGCGCTCAAACCATGCTGGTTGATGAGTCCTTTAATGGTAAGCGAGTATATTCCTCCAGAGTTAGTTCCTTTTGATGTTGTAATATTTGACGAAGCATCCCAAATTCGTACAGAAGATGCTATTTCATCTATCATGCGGGCAAAACAAGTAATAGTTGTTGGTGATACGCAACAGATGCCTCCATCTTCATTTTTTTCTGGTATTGGTTCTGATGATGATGATGAAAATCAAGATGAAGCACCTTATGAGAGTTTTTTAGCTGAGTGCGGAAAATTTATGAAGGAATTTACTTTGAAATGGCACTATCGTAGCCAAGATGAAAGTTTAATAGATTTTTCTAATAAGAAGTTTTACGAATCAAAGCTTGTTACTTTTCCAAGTCCAGTAAAAGATAAAAATCGAGGAATTTTCTTTCATCATGTTCAAGACGGAGTATACGAGCGTGGTGGAAAGAGTCATAATATACGGGAAGCTGAAGAAGTAGTACAACTTGCTTTATGCCATGTTCAGCAGAATATGAATCTTAGTCTTGGTATTATTGCATTTAGCAAAAAACAAGCAAATGCTATCGAGAAAAAGATTGAAGAACTAGGTCAAACTAATGATGAACTAGCAGAGTTTTGTCAGGATGACTCAGAGAAATTTTTTGTCAAAAACTTAGAAAACGTACAAGGTGATGAAGCAGACGTAATTATTCTTAGTTTTGGATACGGAAGAGATAAAGAAGGGAAATTTGAAAGAAAATTTGGTCCTATTAATTACCCAGGAGGAGAAAGACGATTAAATGTAGCAATAACTCGTGCAAAACACAAACTTATATTAGTGGCATCCATAACTCCAGATATGCTGTCTGGAGTTTACAGTGAGGGTGTTATTTGCTTTAAAGAGTATTTCGAGTATATTCAGCAGGTTGAAAGAGAAAGAACTCAAGAAACAAATTCTATAAGTTCTAATCCTAATTCACTTTTAATCGAAGATATCTCATACGCTCTTCAAAAAGAAGGATACGAAGTAGAAACATCTCTAGGTGCTTCCAGTTATCCGATTGATTTAGCCGTCAAAAACAAACAGCAAAGCAACGAGTTTTTATTAGGTATTGAGTGTGATGGATTGACTTATAATAAATATCCAACAGCACGCGATCGCGACCGCTTGCGAAGAATGGTTTTAGAGAAAATGAATTGGCAGATTCATAGAATTTGGTCAAAGGAGTGGTATCACAATCGAGATACACAAATTAAGTTGCTTATCAAACGGCTAAAACAGCTAGAAGTTCAGTAATAAATATAGTTCCCTATGTAGTTATCCACAATATTGTTAGCAATAGATTTTAAGACAGTTCATGAAACCTGAAAAAATCGAAGAACTTCTGGTCAAAATTGAAAAAATACAATCAATTTTGATTGATGTTGCTACTTGTCAGTCAAAGATTTGCGATGAAGAAGAATCTTATAAAAAGATATATCAAGAAATTGATAGAACTATTGGTTTTCTTAGTGAGGACTATTTAAATGTTATAAATCCAAACAATTTTGATATTCTTAGGAAGTGGTATGAATTTTACGATGAAAATAATCTGAATACAGCAGAACGCCTAAAATATATCTATGAACTTTATTCTGATGTTGTTAACCAAGTTGAAAATCATTATATACTAATTTTGATAAATACAAAGTAAAAAGTAATTTAGATGATTTTGACATTATTAAAGTTGAAAAATTAGTGAAAAAAGTTGAGATTATCCAAGACATTATGATTGATGTTGCTACTGGAAAATCCAAACCAGAAGATGAAGAAGAAGATTATATTAAAATTTGGAAAGATGCTGCATTACAGATAAGAGAACTAGAAATAATTGGTTTCCCCATTACGAATCCAAATAATTTTAGATGCTTATCACATTGGAAAGCTCATTACTCATGCGAGCTTGAAAAATACCAATATAGACGAGATTATGTTAATGATCTGTACTCAAATATTATTAATCCAATTAATAAAGCCACAACAAGATATCATTCGATAGGTTCTTCAGTTGAAGATTTTGTAGGGTATCTCAAGCGTTATCTAACTGAGGCACAATCGATTCCTTCTATATCTAAACTTAGAGAGGAAACTGACCAGATGGTTTCGACTAAAAATATTAACGCCAGTTCACCTCAACGCAAAATTAAAGAATTAGAATCTATTTCTAATTCTGATTTAACAGAACTAAGGATTATCTCTCCGGTGATTTCAACAGGTTATTCTTCACAAAATGAATTTTATAATAATCGAACTGATGTTGTTATTCTCACAGCTTTGCCAAAAGAGCGAGATGCTATTCTAAAGTATCTCGAATCACCTCAAATAGTAGAATATTCTGGTCGAACTTTTCATAAAGCTTCTATTGAAACAAGTAAATCAGAAACTGTTTATCAAGCTATTATTTTGTGCTTGCCCTCAATGGGTAATAATCAAGCTGCGATCGCAACTCAAAGAGCAATAAGTGAATTTAATCCATCCCATATAATTCTAGTTGGAATTGCGGGAGGAGTTCCTAAAGAGAATAGTAGGTATCTAGGTGACATTATTGTAGGGGAACAGATTGTTGATTATGCGTTAAATAAGCGAGTTCAAGCAGAGCAAGGTCATTCACAAAATCAGCCAAGATATCAAATATATCGTCCTGCAAGAGTTTTACTGGAAGCAGCAAAGAACCTACCTTTACAAAACTGGGCTTTCTGTGTGAAAGCTCAACGACCTGATGGTACAACACGAAGAGTTAATCCTGCCGTACATTTCGGTGTTATTGCCTCCGGTAATACTGTTATTGCCGATCAAGATTTAAGAGATGAGTTAAAAAATGATTGGTCACAACTTGTTGGAATAGAAATGGAAGGAGCAGGTGCTGCACTTGCTGCTTATGAAAGTGATTTTATGCCCGGAATTTTTCTTGTCAAAGGAATGTGTGACTGGGCTGACGGTTCCAAAAATGATGATTGGCAACAATACGCAGCCGAAACAGCAGCATCGTTTGTCGTAGAACTATTGAGAACAGCACCTTTTGAAAGTACGTTGGAATTACATCCTCAGAGTAATCATGTTAGTAATCAAGAAGCATTACCTCAAAGCAACTTAAAACCGCAGAATTTAGTAAATGAAAATCCTGTTAAAGCAACTAGTACAGTCACAACAAAAAATTATTCGGGAAAAATAAAAATAAGTATTTGCAACAAACTTGTTCGAGACTGGGAAGATTTGGCAGATTACTTTGATATTAAATTACACGAGCGTGAAACTTTTGATAAAGGGAAGGAAGCACGACGTGTATGGGAATGGTTAGAACAAAGAACTAAGCTTCACGAATTAGAAGATGCATTTATTGCAATAGGACGTGAAGATTTAGTAGAGGAACTTAACAAGTAAATATAATAAATAATTAGAGTCGTGTAAATAAGCATCATGGCTGAAAAACAAAATCTAATCCTCGATATTTATCTTCTCGAATATGAGAAGCTGAAGGAAGAGCAAGCGCAGCGAATTGGTTTTCGCGACAACATGATTTATGTGACATTAGGTGTATTTGGTGGTATCGTCTCTTTCGCTCTTTCTAACAAAATTAATTATTATGCTCTTTTAGTAATACCTTTTGTTTGTCTTATACTAGGATGGACGTATTTGGTTAATGACGAGAAAATTTCGGCTATTGGTAGATATATTCGTTTAACATTAGTAGAAAAAATTAAGCAAGAAACTACTAGCAACGAAATTGAGTCAATTTTTGGCTGGGAAATTGTACACAGAAGTGACAAACGTCGAAGACGGCGTAAGATAGAGCAATTAATTATTGATGAGATAACTTTTGTTTTTTCAGGAATATGCGGTTTAGTTGCTTTCTGGATTTTAGTGCAACAACATCATTGGGCTATTATTTTCTTGTGTGTTATGGAAATGGTGCTTCTGATAATTTTAGGAATAGAAATTTTCATATATGCTGATTTGGCAAAAGGTAAATAACCTAAATAGCCAATTCTGGCTTTAACCCCCAACCGCTAAACTAAAACTAAACATTCCCATCTTCTCCCATGCTTTCTTTATAAAATCAAAGTAACTGGATAATCGGGATTATTTGGATTAGGAATTAGCCGTTTATTTTTACAATCCACTAACAAATCTAATATTCCCCGACTAACTAAAGCTCCATCGATCGCATTAATTAATTTTATTTTCTTCATATTTATTGATGCAAATATCATTCGATATAAACATAAAATACCCAATAAAATACGCAAAGACTGTTTACTATTGAGGTGAAAGGCTGGGATTTTTTAAACAACCTATCGCTTCTAACAAACCCCTAGCCTTATTCAAAGTCTCTTCATACTCCTTCTCCGGCTCCGAATCAGCCACTAAACCCGCACCCGCTTGCACCATCACGGTATTATCCCGAACTACCATCGTCCTAATTGCGATCGCGCTATTTAATTGTCCTTCAAAATCATAATATCCATAAACTCCCGAATAAACCCCGCGACGACTAGGCTCTAATTCGTGGATAATTTCCATCGCTCGTATTTTCGGCGCTCCGCTAACAGTACCCGCAGGAAAGCAAGCTTTGAGCAAATCCCAAGCGTTTTTACCAGGAGCTAATTTACCCACCACGTTACTAACGATATGCATAACGTGAGAGTAACGCTCAATCTTCATTAACTCGTCAACTTTAACACTACCATTTTCACAAACCCGTCCCAAATCATTACGTCCTAAATCTACCAACATCACGTGTTCGGCGACTTCTTTGGGATCTTTTAATAAATCTTCAGCAAATTCCCCATCTTCCTTCACCGTTTTACCTCTGGGGCGAGTTCCCGCAATCGGACGCACTGTAGCAACAACTCCATCTTCCCCATCACTTTCTGCTTTCACCATCACTTCCGGACTCGAACCGATAATTTGCCAATCTTTAAAGTGCAAATAACACATATAAGGTGAAGGATTTATCTGACGTAGGGAACGGTAAAGCGCAAAGGGGTCACCATTATATTCAGTTGACAATCGCTGGGAAACAACAACTTGAAAAATATCACCAGCTTTGATATAATGTTTAGCCTTTTCAACACTTGTACAAAATTCTGCTTTCGTAAAATTGCTTTTATATTCCCCAGTTGCCTTGAGATTTTTACTTCCCGGTGGAGTCCATTCCTATAAATGGTTTTTTCCGCTGGTAAAGGTTCACAGAGCTTGTTTATCATCCCAGAAACCATACCACTTGCTTTCTCATAAGCTGCTCGTAAATCCACATTCGAGCCGCGCAAATCCGCATAAGCAACCGCCCAAATTTTCCGCTTCACCTGGTCAAAAATCAACAAATGGTCTACCTGCATCCATAATCCATCAGGGATATTCCGTTCGTCTTGCGGATAAATCTTTACCCGTGGTTCAATCCAGTGAATTAATTCATAGCCCCAAAAACCAAACAAACCGCCAATCCCCGGTGGTAATTGAGGTAAACTAACTGGCTGCAAAGCCGTCAGACATTCAGCTAAAACATTAAAAGGATCGCCTTGAAAAACTACCTGCTTTCCATCCCGGAAAGTTTGGATTGTCTGATAACCAGCAGCCCCATCCCCTTGAGAACTTTCACCCTTCGCTTCTAAAATCCATAAAGGATCGCAACCAAGCAAACTATAACGTCCTAATTTCTCCCCACCTTCCACCGACTCCAGCAGAAAATTATAAGAATGACCCGCACATACTTTATACCAAGCCGAAACAGGTGTATCTAAATCAGCCACCCATTCTTGATATACCGGGACAAAATTACCTTGTTTTGCTAACTCGCAGAATTCAGAAAAATCGGGGAAAATCACAGGGTTAATAGGTCAAAGGTTAGAGGTTAAGGGTTAAAGGTTAAAGGTTAGAGGATGAGGGGACAAGGGGACAAGGGGATAAGGAGATGAGGTGAAGGAAGATAACTCCTAACACCTAACTCCTAACTCCTAACTCCTAACTCCTAACTCCCATTCCTTAACTACGGATTAGGAGCGTCAAAGGGTGTTACACCACTAAACTTAAGTTTTGCAGCACTGGGATTGTCTCCAATTTTACGGGCAACAAAACGTACTTTTTCGCGACCTGCGTTGACTTTCTCAGGGAAAACACCATCAGCCGGATGTAAATACTGAATTTCACCACTGGGATAAATTCGGTAAATTTTGTAATCAGTAATTTTGATTTTCCGGAATTGAGCGCCCAAAGCAATGCCGTACTCTTTACGAGCAATTTCCAGCATATTTTCGCCTTCAAGCATCACCGCAGAGCCACCAGTAGGCATTTCAAAAACCTGTTCCTTGGGACTAGTCCAAGTAATCGCGTACTTTTCCTCTTCTTCCGCTTTTTTGAGCAAGCCGCCAGTGCTGCCACCAAATTTTGGAGTTTGTCCAGAGAGTGTTTGTACCATAAAATTTTCTCTCAACGTTTTTAGGGCATCGTAACACTGCGACCGGGGTCATATTGCGATTACGTTAGGAAGTTTAACAGTTCTTAGAAATTAACATTGGGAATTGGTAATTGGGAATTGGTAATTGGTAACTCTTATCTCCCCATCCCCTTGTCCCCTTCCATCTAACTTCCTTCAATGCTGGGTACAGTGAAGTGAAACTTGGAACCTTTATCTTTTCCCGATGATTCTGCCCAAATTTCTCCTCCCCAACTGCGGATTATTTGCCGACAAATTGCTAATCCTAACCCTGTTCCGCCAGTGGTACGTCTTAAAGCTCCTTCTTCTTGATAAAAACGGTCAAAAACGATTTCTAAACGATTGGGTTCTATTCCTCGTCCCGTGTCAGTGACGGTAACTTCAACCATTTTATTGCCGTTGGAATTTGCTTTGATCGTAATTTTACCGTTGGGGGGTGTGAATTTACAAGCGTTATCTAGAAGTTTGGCTAGAACTTCCACTAACCAATCACCATCTGCTCTAACTAAAGGCAACTTTTCCGATATTTTGATGGCAACTTTCGGGAGGTTTTCCGAACTGCTGCGAGCCTTAATTCTGCTGATTGATAAATCTACGCATTCTTGTAAAGTCAAAGTTTCTGGATGCCATTCAATTCGACCACTTTCTAAGTTAGAAAGAGTTAAAAAATCTTGAATTAGTTTCCGCATTCTTTCTGAGTCGGAAAGTGCGGTACTAAGCATTACTTGACGCAATTCTAAAGGCATATCTGGTTCGGTTGCCAGGCTTTCCAAACACACCTGAATTGTGGAAAGTGGAGTCCGCAATTCGTGTCCGGTAATGGCTATCAAATTGCTGCGAGTACGGTCTAATGCTTCTAATTGTTGGTTAAAATCTTCTAAATTAGCGTAGGCTTCGGCTTGAATTAAAGCAGCTCCAATGGAAGTAGCTATGGCTTTCACCAAATCTAGCTCATCCGTTTGCCATTCATGAGCTTGATTACGGCAATATTGTAACTCTATCATTCCCAACATTCGCCCCTGAAACCATACTGGTTCCATCAACCAAGAACGAATCCCAAACTTTTTCACCAAATCCCTGAGTGCCGTAGAATTTTGAATGCGAGTGTCATCAAGAGTATCTGAAATAAAAACTCCATCACCTGCTTGTACTACTTCTTGAAACAATGGATTATTTTCTAATTCTCTTGTTTGTCCTAATAGTGAGGAAATACCAGGATTCAAATACTCGTGTTCATGGTGGTGTTCGTATCGGCTGCTTGAGCGCGATAAATTAAACAGCGACTAACTGCTAAGTTTTGTCCTAATTCTTGTACAGCAACTTCTAATACTTCTCGCGGATTTAGCGATCGCCGAATTGCAGTACTAATTGAGTTGACTAAACGTTCTTTTCGTGCTTGAGCGGCAATTGACCGATAAGCTTTGTGTAACTTATATTGACTAGCTTGTAAATAGGTAACTAAGCGCTGCACAAAAGGGTTAGTATCAATGTCGCAAGCATATTCGTTAGTTTCGTCTACAATTTTTTGATTATAATTATCTCCAATCCTAAAGCGTTGACGCGCTTGCTCAATTTTCGAGGCTAATTCCGGACGATAAATAAGTATCTTCTCTAATAACAAGTCCGCTGCTTTTAAGCTAACTCCCCTTTCCGCCGTCCAAATTCCCTCAAATCTTCGCGCCGTATCCATATCAATACTCGGAATCAATTCTGGGAAATCTTTTTTTACTATGGAAGTTGGGTATTCCCGGCAAACTAAGCAAGTAGCATAATTAAAAGCAATCACTACCAAGTGCCATTCTTGAGCAAGAGCATCTTTTGGCTGAAAAGCAACCTTTTCGTAATGTTCCGAACTGTTGCTAAAATCTGTTTCTGGAGCAGATAAAACGTATATTTGATTGCTTATTTGCGCCAGCCGCTGATAACGATGAGCTTCTTGACGATAAAATCTCTCCCTTTGAAAGCTGGCAATCACTAAAGGCTGCTCCATTGTCGCAGCCAAAACTTGATCTTCCATCGCGTGGGAGAGCGCTGTCAATGAAGCTTTAAAGTATATTTGGGGTCGCAGGTACGGTAAGACCTGTATCAAATCACTCAGCACGGAAGTCGAAATGCTCATGGATGTCGTTAAGAAGCCACTATCTGGATTTAAATCCACGTCACAGCTGCATTTTACAAACTACAACGCCGTCTCAGATCAAACAAACAGTTGCAATTTGTAAAGAATATTTCATAAATTTAGAGAGCCATAGCAGCTAACAGTCGCTAAACCAGCCGTTGGGCTGACAATTTCTCAGAATGAAAACATTCTACCCTACCCTCTGCTGATATTTCGACAAAAGAATTTATCCGCAAGGCTGGCTGTAAACTTGGTAATTGGTAATCGGTAATTGGTAATTAGTAATTGGTAATTGGTAATTGGTAATCGGTAATTAAAAATTCCTTGTCTCTTTTGAGGTGAGGATTTTTGTTTAATTTAGTTTTTTTTAGTCTTAAATATTTACAAATGCTATGATTGCTACTTTTTATATTTAATTTTATAGTTTTGAAAAACAATGTAATTTATGATGATTTTGATGATTTTTATGACCTGCTATTTTCACTTAATCAATTTATATTTTTGTTTTTTAATTACATAATTTATCTCCTAATTGTACATAAAAATCTTGTTACTAAAATACATATATTCATCAAATATATTGCTAAAAAAGAATATTTAATGTATTATTAGTTTGTCTATGTTTTTCATGGTCAAACTAATGCTTTGAATCTAGAATTAATGCCCCATCAATCTGCTCATTAAATCGCAATCAAGTCAAGAGTAAATACTTATTCACAACTTAATTACGATGAAGTAGTAAGCAATGGTACCGGCTAATAATTAGATGCCCGAAAGTGTTGAGGTTTGATCGTGCCGTTGATTTCCCAACACGAAGGCGATCGACATAGATACATCTATACTGCTCGCTACCGCAAAAGGCTATTAAATCAGTGAACAGTAAACAGTAAACACGGGCGTATAGTGTTCTATTTAAACCAATACAGAAGACGCCGACCACCTGAATACGGTTCCCAACTTAAACTTTCCCAAATATAAACGTGACTGATAACTGATCGCTGATAACTGAATAACTGATAAAACAAAACAAGGCATGGCATATTTACCCGATAAAGCTAAAAAGCTAAACTTGAAATTATCATTTTCTATAGTTTGAGAAAATTTGAGAAAAGATAACGCATATGGGTTAATATGCTTTATTCCCCACAAAATTGGTGAAACATGAGAATTGCTCAAATTTCTCCTTTATGGGAGCGCGTTCCTCCCTTTCGCTACGGCGGAATAGAACTAATCGTCAAACTTCTGACAGATGAATTAGTTCGGCGCGGTCATGAAGTAACTTTGTTTGCTTCTGGTGACTCGATTGTGAAAGCAAAGTTGCACTCAGTTCACGACCAGGCTTTACGGCTCGACTCTTCTATTCAAGAGCCAGATATCTATCATCAAATGATTCTCGCTGACCTTTATCAAGAAGCATACGCCAATTTTGATATTATTCATTCCCACATGGGTTATGCGGCTCTTGCCTATAGTAATTTGGTCAAAACACCCACCGTACATACACTTCACGGTGCATTTACATCCGATACCGCTAAAATATTTCGGCGTTTTGGCAAGCAGCCTTTAATCAGTATTTCCCAATCCCAGCGAGAACCGTGCTTAGACTTAAATTACGTTCATACAGTCTACAACGGTATTGATACCGCTGTGTATCCCTTCTACAGTCAACCCGCACAGCCTGCTTACCTGGGTTTTGTGGGTAGAATTTCGCCACAAAAAGGAGCAGTAGAAGCGATAGAAATTGCTCGTGCAGCCGGTTTACCCTTAAAAATAGCTGGTAAAATTGACGTGGTGGACATTGATTATTATCAACAAAAAGTAGAACCACTAATTGATGGCGAACAAATTCAGTACCTTGGAGAAGTTTCCCACGAAGACAAGGTAAAATTATTGGGTGCAGCAACAGCGACTTTGTTCCCCATCACTTGGAGAGAACCTTTTGGTTTAGTGATGATTGAATCAATGGCTGCTGGTACCCCCGTAATCGCCATGAATTTGGGTTCTGTACCGGAGGTTATAGAGAATGGAAAAACAGGTTTCGTTTGCGACTCGATAAACCAAATGGTTGAGATGGTTCCAAAAGTCACAAAACTAGACCGTCAAACTTGTAGAGAATACGTTGTTAGTCGCTTTAGTGTTGAATCGATGACTGACGAGTACGAAAAAGCTTACTCGATGGTTTTGAATTCCGTTCACGCTTTGTAACTCATCCTCTGTAACGGTTTGAAGGTCAAATTATCGGTTAATCGCGACCTTCAAGAATGTTAGCCTAAAACCATCCAAACAAAGTTTGCTTACAGCGAACTTTGTTTTGTTATGCGGGACTTTACTAGTTAATTATTTAACCAATAATTTAATCGTACTTATAACTCAATACGGTTTAGTTAAGGAAAATTGTAGGTTGGGTTGAGGCTCTGCGAAACCCAACAAACCCGCCTTGTAGGTTGGGTTTTAAAATAATTATGCTGCCAAAACTAGAAGTAACCTGCGAAACCCAACAAACCCG
>JAAUSO010000123.1 GCA_012033205.1 Richelia sp. SL_2_1
CCTGCTGGAATTAGTAAAGTACAGCCAAATTATTCAGGCTAGCTGCGACATCCGGATGTTCTTTACCGAGAACTTTTTCCCTAATAGCGAGGGAACGCAGGTACAATGGTTCAGATGAGCTGTAATTCCCCTGGGATTCATAAAGCCCTGCCAAATTATTCAGGCTAGTTGCCACATCCGGATGTTCTTTACCGAGAACTTTTTCCCGAATTGCTAAAGCTTTCTCGGCTAAGGGTATGGCTTCAGCATATTTCCCTTCCTGATACAACTTCACAACTTGTTGATTGAGTCGCTCTGCTTCCTGCAATTCTGGTGATTGCTGATTTGACTGGGTTGGTTGGGTTTGTCCTGTCACTGGTTTGGGTATATTTACCAATAACCCCAAGGTCATTGCTACGGTGATTGACCAAGATAGCAACTGGAGGGAATAGAATTTCTGTGGTGAGAACTGGGTGGACATAGATTTGATTTTAATAGAGTATTACGGACAAAAAATCAATTATGAATTTTGGATTAACTCTACGGGTAGCAGCTTGCTCTGTAATACTAGAAAATCATCGGTCAACCTGGTAATTATTATCGTAGTATTTACCTTTTGCTTACGTAACTTTACGGGAAGTTTAAGCATTTTTACGATTGTAGATAAATCTGGAATTTGAATATCCAGGTTTTAGTGGTTGTAATTACGTATATTTCTGAGGGTTAGGGGATTATGCAGTTTTGTCAAAGAAGTCGGGTTTTTACTATACGTATCGATTACACCAGAAAACCAGAAAAACCCGACTTCTTACCCCACACAGAAGTCGGGTTTTTCACATAAATATCCGTAATCCCCACTTTCATAGTCATAAAAACCCGACTTTTTACCCCACAGATTAACCCGAACCTCTACCCCGATATTTTTTTGAAATTATATAAATCGTTTATAAACCCTTTATAAACCCTTGAATATCTAAGTTTTTCTATATTGAGTACATTCCATAATAAGTCTTAAGAAATTTCTAATCTCGGATGAGATACTGGTATATCAGGGTTTATTTAATCGATAGTAATTAAAACTTTAAATTTAGTATCACTTTTTCTATTCCCTACTTTCTACTCCCCTCAAATCGGATTCCTGTATTTATAGAAAAAATTATGCCAAAATTTGCAACTATCGATGGAAATGAAGCAGTGGCTCGCATTGCTTACCGCTTGAATGAAGTGATTGCGATTTACCCGATTACTCCTTCTTCTTCAATGGGTGAATGGGCTGATACTTGGTGTGCGGGAGGTAATCCCAATCTGTGGGGTACTGTTCCGAGTGTGGTAGAGATGCAGAGCGAAGGTGGTGCTGCGGCTGCGGTACACGGTGCTTTACAAACGGGTTCTTTGACTACTACCTTCACTTCATCTCAGGGTTTGCTGTTAATGATTCCCAACTTGTACAAAATTGCTGGGGAACTCACCAGCGCTGTAATTCATGTTGCAGCTCGCTCTTTAGCAACTCATGCTCTATCGATTTTTGGCGATCAAAGTGATGTCATGGCTGCTCGTGCGACGGGTTTCGCTTTGTTGTGTTCGGCTTCGGTACAGGAAGCTCACGATTTTGCTCTGATTGCTCAAGCTGCGACTCTCAAAGCCAGAGTACCATTTCTGCACTTTTTTGACGGTTTCCGCACTTCCCATGAAATTCAAAAGGTAGAATTGCTCCAAGATGAGGATTTAGAGGCTTTAATTGATGATGAATTAATCTTTGCCCATCGCAACCGCGCTTTAACTCCCGATAATCCGGTTTTACGAGGTACCGCACAAAATCCCGATGTTTATTTTCAAGCCCGCGAACGGATTAATCCTTATTATGATGCTTGTTCCGGAATAGTCCAACAGGTAATGGATCAGTTTGGAAAACGTACTGGTAGGTATTATCGTATCTTTGAATATTATGGTGTTCCCGATGCGGAACAGTTAATCGTGTTGATGGGTTCCGGTTGTGAAACGGTACATGAAACTATCGATTATCTCAATGCTCGTGGAAAAAAATTAGGGGTTGTCAAAGTTAGGTTGTTCCGTCCTTTCGACGCGGAGTTATTTGTTAAAGCTTTACCTAGTACGGTAAAATCAATTGCTGTTCTCGATCGCACTAAGGAACCTGGTAGCGTTGGGGAACCGTTGTATTTGGATGTTGTGACGGCGATTTATCAAGCTTGGGATAAGGAGAGTTTTCCTAAAATCGTCAATGGGCGTTACGGACTTTCTTCTAAGGAATTTACCCCGGCAATGGTACGGGCTATTTACGATAATTTAACTCAGCAAAAACCGCAAAATAATTTTACTGTGGGTATTAATGATGACTTGACTCATCGTTCTTTAACTTATGATGCCAGCTTTTCGACAGAGCCGGATAACGTTGTTAGAGCAATGTTTTATGGATTGGGTGCCGATGGTACAGTAGGAGCAAATAAGAACTCGATCAAAATTATTGGTGAGGAAACAGACAATTACGCTCAAGGCTATTTTGTTTACGATTCTAAGAAATCGGGTTCGATGACGGTTTCTCACTTGCGTTTTGGTTCTCAGCTAATTCGTTCGACATATTTAATCGATAAAGCTAATTTTATCGGTTGTCATCAATGGACTTTTTTGGAACGAGTTGATGTCCTTAAAAGTGCAGTATCAACAGGGACATTTTTGTTAAACAGTCCTTATGGTGTAGATACGGTATGGCAACATCTTCCTGCAAAAGTACAGCAACAAATTATTGACAAGCAACTGAAATTTTACGTTATTGATGCTAATAAAGTCGCTCGTGAAAGCGGTATGAATGGACGAATTAACACGATAATGCAAACCTGTTTCTTTGCTTTGGCAGGTGTGTTACCGCAAGATGAAGCCATCGAAAAGATTAAATACGCAATCAAAAAGACCTACGGTAAAAAAGGCGATCAAGTTGTCGGAATGAATCTACAAGCGGTAGATAATACTCTGGAAAACTTGCACAAAGTCGAGATTAATAAATCTGACGTTGTTCAATGTAGAGACGTAGCAATGCTACGTCTCCCAGAATCTGCGCTGCAAAAAATGATGACTGGAAGAGGAGATGAATTACCCGTAAGTGTATTTACTGCTGATGGGACTTTTCCTACTGGTACCTCTAAGTTAGAAAAACGTAATGTAGCTCAAGAGATTCCGGTTTGGGAAGCGGATATTTGTGTACAGTGCGCTAAATGCGTCATGGTTTGTCCTCATGCTGCGATTCGCGCTAAGATTTATCAGGAAAGTGAATTAAGTAATGCTCCGGCAACTTTTAAATTTATTGATGCTAAAGATAAAGCCTTTGCGGGAGAAAAGTTTACTATTCAAGTAGCTCCTTCCGACTGTACCGGATGTACTATTTGTGTCGATATTTGTCCGGCAAAGATAAAAATAATTCTCAACGTAAAGCAATTAATATGAAACCACAATTGCCTTTGCGGAAGCAGGAGACAGAAAACTGGGATTATTTTCTAGATTTACCTAATCCTGATAGAAAAAAGCTGAAATTAAATCAAATTCGTCAACAGCAATTACAAGAGCCTTTATTTGAATTTTCTGGTGCTTGTGCTGGATGTGGCGAGACACCCTACTTGAAATTACTTAGTCAACTATTTGGCGATCGCGCTATTATTGCTAATGCTACGGGATGTTCGTCTATCTTTGGGGGAAATCTGCCGACAACTCCTTGGACGAAAAACGCTGAAGGTAGAGGTCCGGCTTGGTCGAATAGTTTGTTTGAAGATAATGCAGAATTCGGGTTTGGTTTCTGTTTGTCGGTGGATAAGAAAGCTGAATATGCTGCGGAGTTGTTAGGGGAGTTGGTTTCTCAAGGTTTGATTTCTCGTGGTTTGGCTGAATCGATTTTAAATGCTTCTCAGAAGACTGAAGCTGATATTTGGGAGCAGAGGGAAAGGGTTGGGTTGTTAAAGGAAAGGTTGGAAGAGTTAATAAACCGCAGCGAAAAGTGCGGTCTTGGGGTCTCCCCAAGTGGAGCAACTTTTCAAGAGAGAGACGCAGAGGGCGCTGAGAAAAGAGGTAATGAGGGTTTTGGGAGTAATAATTTAAAATCCAAAATCCAAAATCTAAAATTGCTTGCTGATTATCTGGTTAAGAAGAGCATTTGGATAGTTGGTGGTGATGGTTGGGCTTATGATATCGATTTTGGTGGACTTGATCATGTACTTGCAAGCGGACGTAATCTCAACGTGTTGGTAATGGATACCGAGGTGTATTCTAATACTGGCGGACAATCATCGAAATCTACTCCTAAAGCGGCAGTCGCTAAATTTGCAGCTAGTGGTAAGTCCGCAGCGAAGAAGGATTTGGGATTGATGGCTATGACTTATGGGAATATATATGTAGCGAGTGTAGCATTAGGTGCAAGAGATGAGCATACTCTTAAAGCATTTTTAGAAGCGGAAGCATATGAGGGACCATCATTAATTATTGCTTATAGTCATTGTATTGCTCACGGAATAGATATGGGTACGGCAATGAGCAATCAAAAAGCTTTAGTGGAATCGGGAAGATGGTTATTATATCGTTATAATCCCGACTTAGTTAAACAAGGTAAAAATCCCTTGCAATTAGATATGCTTCAACCAAAAAATTCTCCAGAAGCATCAATGTACAAAGAAAATCGGTTCAAAATGTTGAAGAAAAGTAAACCAGAAATTGCTAAACAGTTGATGGAAGAAGCAGAAACAGAAGTTAATCAAAGATGGAAAATGTATGAGTATTTAGCAGCTAGGAAAGTTGAGAAAGAAGAATAAAGAATAATAAGTGATTTTTGTCGGGTGGTGTTCGTAGTAGAGTACGGCACCATTTTTTTAGTTATTATAAAAATGCTATCAACTTAAATCTTCTTCCTCAAGTTCTGCATCTTTCATAATACTTTTCAATGTACCAATTGGTAAATCGCGATTGCTATGAACGGGAACAGAGATAATTTCATCTATTCCTTCTTTAGAATAAATGTGATGACTACCTGTAATTCTTTTTAGCTCCCAACCTTGCTTTTCAAGAATCTTACACATTGTTTTTCCTGAAACAGCTTTCATAGGGATAATTCAACTAATTGCTTCTGTGGATCTACCTGTTCTCTTTCGCTCGCAACTTCCAACCAACCTTGGATAGCATCTTCTAACATCTCCAGCAAATGTTCGTAACTATTACCCCAAGTGTGACAACCGGGTAAAGCTGGTACAGAACCGCACCATACATCATCTTCTTGCCAAATTACCGCTTTAATTTTCATTGCCGATTCTCTCGTGTAAAGCTATATAAGCTATTTTAGCTGATTGATATAACTGCCTTCTGATAAAATAGCTGAGGGATTAGAGCAAAGATATATTCTGAGTAAAGAGAGTTATCTTCTAATTTATTTAAAATTAAAATATAAATGTTGGGTTACGGTGCATTTTCATCCCTTCGTAAACCATTAAAATATTCTGCACCTTTAACCCAACCTACAATTTACTCTAATTACGACTAACTTAGCCCACGCAGGTGGGCTTTGTTTCTGTAGCCCCAGACTTCCAGCAACTTCTCGTAAAAATCTTTGTTAAATAACGACAAATCTGTAGAGACGTAGCACTGCTACGTCTCCCATCATCTATGGTTTGATCAAGTATACTTCTACAACATCCAAAAAATTATGTTAAAAGTATTTGCAGACAGGGGTGGAACTTTTACTGATATTGTCGCTGTTACTGACAATCAAATTATAATTAATCAACTCGCAAATCATCCCCAACGCTTTTTAATTGTTCCTCTTCCTAACCAACAATGGGTAATCGTTTATAAGTTACTTTCCGAAAATCCCGAATGTTATCCAGATGCCGCAATTCAAGGTATTCGCGATATTCTCGGACTTCCATCAAACGAACCTATTCCCACCGCAGAAATTGAAGTGGTAAAAATGGGTACTACTGTCGCCACAAATGCACTGTTGGAAAGAAAGGGCGATCGCGTTTTACTTGTAATTACCAAAGGATTCAAAGATGCGTTGCGAATTGGTTATCAAAATCGCCCTGATATTTTTGCGCGTCACATTGTTTTACCAAGTATGCTCTACGAGCAGGTAATTGAAGTAAACGAGCGGTATGATGCCAAAGGTAATGAGTTAATCCCGGTAGACGTTGAAGAAGTAAGAAAAGATTTACAAGCAGTTTACAATACGGGAATTCGTAGCTGTGCAATTGTGTTGATGCATAGTTACAATTATCCACAACATGAGCAACAAGTCGCTGCAATTGCTCGTGAAGTCGGATTTATCCAAATATCGGTTTCTCACGAAGTTAGTCCGTTGATGAAGTTGGTTAGTCGCGGAGATACAACGGTTGTTGATGCGTATTTAACTCCTGTATTACGTCGCTATGTTGACTCTGTAGCTAGTCAATTACCCGGTGTGAAATTAATGTTTATCAAGTCCGATGGAGGATTAATAAATGCTCAACAATTCCAAGGTAAAGATAGCATTTTAAGCGGTCCTGCGGGGGGTATTGTTGGTGCAGTACAAACTAGTTTGAGGGGAGGATTTAATGCAATAATTACTTTTGATATGGGTGGAACTAGTACTGATGTTGCTCATTTTAAGGGAGAGTACGAACGACAATTAGAAAACGAAATAGCGGGAGCCAGAATGCGGGTTCCAGTTTTAGCAATACATACAATCGCTGCGGGTGGTGGTTCGATTTTATCTTTTGATGGTTCGAGTTATCGCGTGGGGCCCTCCTCTGCTGGTTCAAATCCTGGCCCCGCTTGTTACCGTCGCGGTGGTAAGTTAACAGTCACGGATGCTAATGTGATGTTGGGTAAGATTCATCCCCAATATTTCCCTGCGGTGTTTGGTAAGGATGGGAATTTACCTTTGGATCAAGATGTTGTTACCGAAAAATTTATCCAGCTAGCCCAGGATATAGAAACAGCCACTGGAAATCATCGTACACCACAACAGGTTGCCGCTGGATTTATGGCGATCGCTGTGGAAAGTATGGCAAATGCGATTAAAAAAATCAGTTTACAACGCGGTTATGATGTGACGAATTATGTACTCTGTTGTTTTGGTGGTGCTGGAGCGCAGGTTGCTTGTTTAATCGCGGATACTTTGGGGATGAAGCAGATTTTTCTCCATCCTTATGCGGGGGTGCTTTCTGCTTATGGTATGGGTTTGGCTGATGTGAGTGCTATTCGAGAAGCTGGTGTGGAGCAGATTTTGGATCAAGAGTTGCTGGGAGAATTGCAGAGGTTAATGGAGGGGTTAGAGGGACAAGGGAGAGGTGAGTTAGAAACGCAGAGGAGCGCGGAGGTAAACGCAGAGGAGCGCAAAGAGGAGGTGGTGAGGAAGGTGAATTTGAAGTATGAGGGGACTAATTCTATTTTAGGGGTTGATTTTGTTGCTGATGTGGGAATGATGCGGCAAGAGTTTGAGCAGGAGCATCAGTTGAGATATGGTTTTATTCAAGCTGAGAAATGTTTGATTGTGGAGTCGGTTTCTGTGGAAGTTGTTCAGAAAATGTATGCTCCAGAAGAAGCTTTGATTTGTCGTACTCGTGATTTAAATGAATTCCCGAATTCTCTGGAAACGGTGAGGATGTTTACTAAGAATAAATGGTATTCTGCACCTGTTTATCAAAGGGAAGATTTACAACCGGGGGATATTATTAATGGAGCTGCAATTATTGTGGAAAAGATTAGTACCATTGTAGTTGAACCGAATTGGAATGCTAGGTTAACTGAGCAGAATCATTTGATTTTGGAGCGGGTTTAAATGATGTTTTTGGTTTGTATTCAGGGATTTATTGCTGATTACAAACCTCAGAATCTAATTCTCTCTACTTTGACGACGAATAAATGAAATTATTAAGAAAATAATAATTGCAGCAATGATAATTCCAGAAAGTAGACCTACATATTTTTCTACTAATTGATAATTATTTCCTAAAATGAAACCTGCATAAGCTAAAATCGCCGTCCATAATAAACTACCTGCAAAAGAGTACAATATAAACGGTATCAAAGGCATTTTATCTAAACCTGCGGGAACAGAAATAAAAGTCCGAATTCCGGGAATGAGACGACCAAAAAATATCACAAATTTTCCGTATTGTCTCATCCATCTTTTTGATTTATCAATATCCGAAGTTGATAAAGTTAACCATTTTCCGTGTTTATTTATCCAATTTCGCAAACGTGCTTCACTAACAACTTTACCGACATAATACCAAAGTAATGCACCTAAAACGGAACCCAAGGTACCTGCTAAAATTACAATCTGTAAATCTAGCTTACCTTGAGTTACTGTAAATCCCGCTAAGGGCATAATTAATTCTGAAGGTATGGGTGGAAAAAGGTTTTCTAAAAACATTAATAAAGCAATACCCACGTAACCTAATGAAGAAATTATGTTAGTAATCCAATCGAGCATATTATATATAATGTTTAATAAAATATTTATTATAAAGTAAACTTTAATAAAATTATCGATACAAATTAAAATATCCGGAGACGTTGCACTGCAACGTCTCTACACAAGGGTATTGTACCTAAATCAAACCTTGGTTTCTTGACTAAAATTATTGTTTGCTTGCTCGGTAAAAATCTGGGGACGAGGAATATCTTCTCCAAACTCGTGCTGTCGCTGTAAAGTGTTAGCAAGGTCAGTAGCTGAGATAATCCCTTGTAAATTACCATTATGAGTCACCAATAAGCGTTGCGATCGCGCTTCTCTCATTTTTTCTAAAACTTGCATCATGTAGTCCTGTTTAGTTTTCACGCTAAATAGTATGGATTATCTATAGACTATTTAGTTTGAAAAACAATTACATCTATCAATTAACAGATTATCTGTGGAGAAAAACTATTGAAGCAACTATGTCTGAGGTTAGAGGTTGCCCTAGGGAAGCCATAATTACTCGTGGAGTTAGAGAACTGTTAACAGAAAATGTAGCTATAATTCAATCAATAAATATACAACAACATAACCAACACCCTCAGCAACACTCTTAGCTCCATCTCCTAAACCTTTTCCTGCTTGGTTAAGACCTTCACCTACAGACTTGGCGGCACCTTTTAAACCTTTTAAAGAATGGTTCATCCCCTGAGATGTTCTTTTACTAGCTAAAGCGCCAACTAATGTTGTTAATGTCGCACCAACAAGCCCACCTATCAATGCTCTACCTAATGTGGAACTCATCCCTTGTTTTTGTGAAGAACCACCATTGGATTGGGATTGATTTTGGGATTGATTTTGTGAAGAACCACTACTGGATTGGGACTCATTTGGAGAAACATTTTCCGATGTAGTTTTAACACCTGTGTTTGGAATTGAAGAACCAACTTGCTTTCTAGATTCCTTGGATTCTTCAACACTTGTGTTTGTGTCTACCAAACGATTTAATGGTTGACTTGTGGTCATAGAGTTATCATTTTGGACTCTATATGCCTCAACACTTGGGTTTGTAGTTGAAGAATCACTATGGGGTTGACTTATATTCTTGTCATTGTTATTCAAACTTTGTTTATCCGGATTCTGCTTACTTTCAATCATGTCAATTGTCCCCTGAGTCAAAAAGCTTTAATGCCTAATTGAGTTAATTATTTGTATATTTTTATCATAGGATTACAGATAATTTTTAAACTGCACCAAAGTTAGACATACTCAATTAAACGCTCTATCCCAAGTGATAATTTTTGCATGTAGCAGGACTTACGGAATTACTATAAACCCGCATTTCTCACAAACAAGAAGGAAGTTGGAAATAGTAGTGAGTAGTGAGAAAAACGAGAATCCAAAATTATCAAACCCACCAAGGTTTTTCTCCTGTTCGGGGATCGGTTTCTGTCCTATATATGGCTTCAACACAATTATCGCCACTTTTGAACAAATACGAAGCAATTCGACTATCCATTCGTCGAAAAGCAACTTCTTCAACTATTTCAATCACATTGGCTAAACGTTGGGAAAGTAGTCCGAATATATAGTTTTGCCAAATCTGACTTTGCATTATCCATTTGCGTAAACTATTGGCAGGAATAATCATAGCTTCAACTTCAGTTTCAGTAATAGCAAAAGCAGGAAAAGCTTTTTTACTAATGATGCAGGATGCTGTCAAAATACAACTATCACCTTTTTCTAAATGATAGAGAGTAATTTCTCTGCAATTTTCTCCTATTTTATAGATACGGACACTTCCAGAAATTAGCAGTGGTAAATGATTGCAAAAATCTCCTTCTAGACAAATGAATTCCCCCGCCGATAATTTTACTTGTTGAGCTTGGTTAAGCAAATCTGTTTTTATTTCACTATCTAGTTGTTGGAAAAATGGGAAAGCAGAAAATATTTTTTCGGCGATAGATTTATTCATCAGCATTAAATCTAGGATGATACTTGCGTAATTTCACAAATAGTACATACACATACAATATAGATATTATCTGTCATATTTTAATGTTCCCCGTTGCGCGATCGCCAAATCTTAATTCCTTGCTCGGCACTACCGCTGTATATAAATTGTCCATCGGGACTTAAGGCTACAGTTTTACAGCGTCTTGATGTTTCTGTATGCAAAACTTTACAGATTTTATATAAATCTATTCTTATTTGATTATTTTTTAAACAACGACAGCAGCAGGATTTAATTGGGATTTGATTTTGTTTACTTGTACCTGTCTAAAGAAAGAAGAATAATTTGTAGACAAAGAGTAATCTATAGAATCGATAGCAACGATTATCGGGGGCAAAACAATGGCAGCAGAATTTGATTGGGATGAGATTGAAGTATCTGAAATCCTTGAAGGTTTGACAGCAGTTATGGTTGCACCACTAGTGCTACCTCTGGCTGCTGGAATTAATCAGCCATTAGCCAAAAAAACTGTTAAAGAAGCGATCGCCTTTTCTCAAAGGTGTAAAGAAGCAGTAGCCGATGCTAAAGAGCGATTTGAAGACGTTTTAGCAGAAGCACAGGCAGAATTAGACCAAGAACAACACTTAGAATTAGATTCAGAACCTCTTCGTCCCCATGCTTCCAGATATCGCACCCACGTCTCTGAAGGAACATCGGAAGTGGCGGGAGAAATGCTTGATGCAGTATCAGATTTAAATTCTCAAGTTGGCTGGCTGACTAATGGCTACGTAGATTTACGGGTATTAATGCCTTTGGGTTTGGGAACTCTTGCTTTAGGACAATTGATAACTCAAGGACCGCAATTAGATAAAATTCCCTGGTATAACTTAGCTTGGTATGCCTTTGATAGTTTTAACAAGCTCAATCAACCAGAATCCAAGCCGCAATAGCTAGGTGAAGAAAGACAAGCTTTAACACCTGTGAAGATGTCAAGAAAAGATGAAAATGCTAACGATAACGATTAATAGTTTTTTGTAGGATAGACCGTTAATAATCGATTGGAAACCTAAAGTAGAAAATATTGTGGTACAAGCAATACATACCTCTATTAAAGGAAGGGCGAGATATTATGTTCGAGAACTTTATCGTTCGGTATCGCTGCAAAAATATTTAGAGCGAGCGATTTCCCAATATCCAGAAATAATCGGGGTAACAGCTAGCTCTTTGACGGGTAACTTATTAGTTAAATTTAAGCCCGATAAATCTGATGCAGAAATTGCGGTTCTAATTGAAAAAAGTATTGCTAATTATCAACCACAAAAACCGGAATCCCGGCAAAAAGCTGTTGAAGCAGAAGCACAACCTAGGGAAAATTGGCATCTATTAGATATAAATTCAGTTTTAGAAAAATTCTCATCTTCTCAAGATTCTGGATTAGATAAGGATACTGTTAGTCAAAATTTAGACCGATACGGTAAAAATGCCCTCGCGAAATCCAAATCACGTTCTGATTGGAGTATATTTGCCGACCAGTTTCAATCTCTACCTGTAGCTTTACTCGGTGTAGCATCAGGGATTTCTCTGATTAGTGAGGGATTTGCGGATGCAGTCGCAATCGCAGTAGTATTATTGACCAATTCTGTGATTGGTTATATTAC
Organism: Richelia sp. SL_2_1; assembly: GCA_012033205.1. GTDB lineage: Bacteria > Cyanobacteriota > Cyanobacteriia > Cyanobacteriales > Nostocaceae > Rivularia. The sequence goes on from JAAUSO010000123.1 coordinate 12,020, forward strand.
TGAAAGCCAGTCAGAAAAAATTATTAATTCTCTACAAAATGATCAAATACCATCAGCTTTAGTTATTAGAGATGGCGAACAGCAGAAAATAGAAAGTGAAGCCATCGTTGTTGGAGACATTCTAATTATCGAGAATAACAAACAGTTATGTGGCTGCCGATGCTCGCCTGATTGAAACCGATAATCTGAGTATAGATGAATCAGCTTTAACCGGAGAAAGTATTGCTGTTAGTAAAAATACGGAAACTCTTATAGGGCAGAAAATCTCTTTGGGAGAACGTAGCAATATGGTTTACAAAGGAACATTTGTAACGGCAGGTAAAGGAAAAGCTGTAGTGGTAGCGACGGGCAAATTTACTGAAATGGGAAAAATACAGGGGATGGTTAGTCAAGCGGAATCGAGCCAAACTCCCCTGCAAAGACAATTAGATGAAGTTGGCTCCCAACTGGTTTTGCTCTGTAGCGGAGTCTGCGGATTTACTTTTGGTCTTGGCTTACTGCGGGGTTATAGTTTTTTACCGATGCTCAAAACTGCGATTTCCCTCGCAGTGGCTTCAGTACCCGAAGGTTTACCAACTATTGCAACTACTACTCTTGCTTTGGGAATGCACGATATGAGAAAGCGTCATATTCTCATTCGTCGCAATATTATGACTACGGTTCACAAAACCGAGGGCGAGCAAATCTTAGTTGCGGTTAAAGGTAGTCCCGAAGAACTAATCAAAATCTGCACCAGGGTGAGTAAAAATGGTGAAGTCGTAAGGTTAACACAACAAGATAAACAAGCTTTAGAATTAGAAAACGAGCGCATGGCAGGTAAAGCACTACGGGTATTAGGAGTTGCTTATGCTTATGTAGATAACGGAAATGAAAACCCCGAACACGACCTGATTTGGCTTGGCTTAACGGGAATGGCAGACCCAATTCGCCAAGGGATAGCCGAGTTAATGGCACAATTCCATCAGGCAGGAATTGATACAGTGATGATTACAGGAGATCAAAGTCCTACAGCTTACGCGATCGCCAAAAAATTAAATCTCAGCGGCAACCATAAGTTAGAAATCCTTGATTCTTCCGACCTGGCTGAAGTTGGGTCAGAAAAGTTACAGGCTCTTTGCGAACAGGTAGATGTGTTTGCTCGTGTTAGCCCTGCTGATAAACTACAAATCGTCCAAGCATTACAGAGAAAAGGTAAAGTCGTGGCGATGACTGGGGATGGTATTAACGATACTCCGGCTTTAAAAGCAGCTAATGTCGGATTAGCAATGGGTTCGGGTAAAGCCGATGTAGTTCGGGAAGTTGCCGATGTGGTTATTGAAGATGACCGACTAGAAACGATGATTAATGCCGTTAGTCGGGGGCGAACGATTTATAGCAATATTAGAAAATCCGTTCATTTCCTGCTTTCTACTAATCTCAGTGAAATCATTGTGACTACAGCAGCAACTGCATTAGGACTAGGAGAACCCCTCAATACCATGCAATTACTGTGGCTGAATTTAGTCACGGATATTTTTCCAGGGCTGGCTTTAGCAATGGAACCACCAGAACCATTCGTTTTAAATCGTCCTCCCCGCGATCCTGACCAACCAATTATCCAACAATCTGACTTTAAGCGTATTGCTTTAGAATCGGCAGTAATTTCCACTAGCGCCCTAACTGCTTATAGTTATGGTTTGCTCAAGTATGGACAAAAACCCCAAGCCAGCACAATCTTGTTTATGAGTTTAACTTTGGCACAAGTACTGCATACGGTTAGCTGTCGTTCGGAAACCCATAGTATTTTTGATCGCGAAAGACTACCGGATAATCCCTATGTAGATGGTGCAGTAGTCGGTTCCGCTGCTTTACAGCTTTTACCTTTGTTTATTCCAGGATTAGGTAATCTATTGCAACTAGCTCCTCTCGATCCTCTTGATTGGTTGGTAATTGCTAGTAGTGCTGGTTTACCTTTAATAATTAATGAAAGTACAAAAAATAGTAGCAGTAGTTTATAAGTTGTCCCTAATTACATTTTTTCAACGCAGAGGGACACGGAGTGATACGCAAAGGAACGCAGAGGTTTTAGGATTAAGCCAAATAATCACAACAAATAAGCAATAACCATGAAAAAAGACTTCATGTTCACTTCCGAATCAGTCACTCAAGGACATCCAGATAAATTGTGCGATCGCATTAGTGATGCCATTGTAGACCGTATGCTGCAACAAGACCCCTACTCACGTATAATTACGGAATGTGCTGTATCAACAGGTATTGTGTTTCTTTCCGCTCGTTTTGAACCCAATACTAATGTTGATTTTACCAATGTAGCGCGACGAGTCATTAAAGATGTAGGTTATGACCAACCGTCATTTAATAGTAAAACCTGTAGTATTTTAACCAGTTTAGAAGAATTACCAGCAAGTAAAGAAGGAAAATTTGACGAAAAACAGCTTACAGATGCACAAATCGAGCAAATTGGCGTGAAAAATCAAGTGACGGTCTTTGGCTTTGCTTGCAATCAAACCCAGACTTTAATACCCTTACCCATTTGGCTAGCACACAAACTCGCAAGACAATTAGATAAAGTGAGACAGGAAGAAATATTACCCTATCTCGCCCCAGATGGGAAAACTCAGGTAGGAGTAGAATATCGCGATACGCAAAGCGTGATGCCTTCGGCATATCGCTGTCCCTATCGAATCCATAGTATTACAATTATTGCTAGTCAAAAAGATTTATCTTATCCCGATCTCAAACAGCTGGAAAAGGAGATTTACGAAACCGTCATCAAACCGGCTTTTACCGAGGAGAGTATTCAACCCGATAACGATACCCATATTTTTATTAACCCCGATGGGATAGATTCTCCCGGAGGTCCAGCAAGTCATGCTGGTTTAACTGGTAGGAAAAATGCCATCGATACCTATGGTGAATATGCTAAACATAGTGGCGCTGCACTTAGCGGTAAAGACCCAATCCGCATTGACAAAGTAGCTGCATATGCTGCTCGTTACGCAGCTATAAATATCATAGCAGCCAATATCGCAGATGAATAATGTGAAGTACAGCTTAGTTATACCATTGGGCAAGCTAGACCAGTAAGTATTGAAGTAGAAACTTTTGGTACGGGTAAAATTGCTGAAGACGAAATTATTGAGCAACTTCAACAGCATTTTGATTTCCGTCTGGCAGGAATTATTCGCCAGTTTAATCTGAGATTATTACCATCTCTCAATCAAGGTAAATTTTATCAACAGCTAGCGAGCTACGGACACATGGGCAGAATGGATTTAGAATTACCTTGGGAAAAAACCGATAAAGTATCTATTTTTTGAATTGATTAGGAACATATAGGAATAGGGAATAGGGAATAGGTAATAGGTAATAGGGAATAGGGAATAGGGAATAGGTAAGCATTGTCAACAGTTCCTTATAGGACAATTCTTCCTCAAAATAAATTTTCCAAATAGAAATATACATAAAAATATCAGAGGTAGTTAGCACAATCTGTTTAGGAATTTCTCCACCTGGAAGAGGAGCAGCAGCTAAGGTTCCCCCACCAACGGCATAACGAGCGATCGCCAACAAGGAATCTAATCTTTTTTTACCTAAATTATTCATATTCTTAGTGATTTCACTTAACTAAAAGAAAAATTAAATTTCTTACAATTCAGTTTAATTTTATTTTAGTCAAATCCTTCTCGAACTGGCGATCGCATTATTGATGCTGTGGGAAATACTAGTAAAAAATTACGGAGTTATCTTTTAGTTATGACTTTTACGAGTCTTTTTAATAACTTTAATTAATCTTCTATGTTTTTGCTTTCAGGATATCTTGTTCTTCCAAAAGAATAGTTGTCTCTCCGATCAAGTAGTACTCGTAAACTAGCTTCTGGATCGGGTGAAATACCACGCATCAGAGTTCCAGTCATTCCCAATTCATCTGATTTGACAATAGCCATGTTCGCCGGTAATACTTTCGTTCAGTGCTTGACCGCTACCTACAGTTAGCCAGAAGCGATTAGAGAACATCTCTGCTAAAGTAGCCGTTAAGCGCGATTTCCCGTAATGGAAGCACATCAAATAACCAGCAGCGGTACAACAATTCGGGCAATCCTTACAATCAAAGCGGACGACCACCTCAAATAGAACCACTGGACGAACAAAAATTAGCATTGCGTCTTAACGTTAATATTCCTACGCTCAAAGAAAAACACCTTTCCCTTGATAAGCATGAGTTTGAGGAGTGGAGCAAGAATAGGGATAGAGACCCAGAAACTCTTGATGAGGTTATTGAGTGTTTAGCAGAAAATTTTTCCATGAAAACTCAAGGTGTCTGTGACTTCATTCTGGAACAGCTTAAACAACAGGTAGGCTTGAATGCACATAGTCAAATTTCTGTCAATGTTCTCTGGATAGGAGTCGCACTCGTAGCCGACACTTACTCGGCTCTAGAAGCGTGGGTACGTCACCTTGCTTGTATACTTTAGTTTAACGATGTTAAGATTAAGACCAAGCCTTGAATCGTACAGCAAATAAAAAGCATTTAAATAGCAATGAACGAGCAAATAAAAAGTAAAGACGTAGCCCCTTCTTCGTCGTTATGTTCTAACCCAGTTCTCCTTGAATACACAATCAACGATAATATTCAACCCATTAAAAAAGAATGTGAATTACTTGTCATAGCTTGTGACCCCAGAAACTTGTATAACATTTGTGATTACACGACTGAAGAACTCGCTATATTTAACAAGTTGAAAAATTTTACATTCCATACCTCGCTACTTCAAGTCCAAATCGATAATCCACCTCCCCAGCTAGTAACATATCCTGGTATCTTTGCTCCGAAAGTATTGGAGCAAATGGATGGAAGTGTCTATGCATATCGGAATGAATCTGCCAAGCAATTTGGATCTAAGCTTGCGAATGAGATGGCGTATAACTTGGTGACTGTCTATCAGTTGCAAGGCGAAGCAGAGACGGCATTGCCCCCCAACGAGTTTGATAAAATACTTAAACAGCAATTGACAGACAGCAACTGGTGGCCATTCTCTACCGAATATAAGGTACTGAAAACCTTTACTACGCCTTACTTTGATCACTTCTCTAATGAAGGCTTGTTCGAGGAAAAGTTACCTTGGAAGATTCTGAATTTGCAGGGGAAAAATAAGACCTTGTATGTGCATGGATTCACTTGTTTTGAATCGGTCTTACATTGCTGGGATTACGCCGAGTTAGTGCTGAATTTTGTGGGCAGTGCAGAAAAACCCTTACCAACTGAGTTAAATGCGCCTATTGTAATCCTGGGCGCTGGTGTTAGCGGTCTCTTGTTTGCCACTAGGTTAAAGAGGTTGGGATACACAAATATAGAAATTTTGGAATCAACTGACCGATACTGTGGAAAAACCTATACCATCACTAAAAACGAACCTTATCCAGGCGAATCGCCAGAGAATACCGTCTGCGAGTTAGGCACATGCTATTTATCGCCAGCCTACGATCACCTGATTGAGGATCTGAAGGAATTTTTTGTGGACAACGCTCCAATTAATTTCGCTGAAGGTGAACCGAATTTTAGGGGAATTGTCATCAAAGGGGAATTTGAAGAGCCTTATCTTCCTGAAAACGCGATTCTTTCACAACAAGAGTATATCCTTTTGAAGGCTAAAGCCTTACTAAATCTCCCTCCAGATGTTGCGCCAGAGGTTGTAATGTCCAAAATTGCTTTGGCACTCGCCAAGTACAGTGTCCTTCATTGGAAAATTATGGGTTCACAAACGCCGATGCCACTGAACCCACCAGAGGAACTGCGAAATAAAACGTTTTATGAGTTCTTGAATGAAAACGGACTACTTTCCCTTGTGGGCATGATGCAGTATATCTATTCTGTGCAGGGGTATGGTGTGATGACAAATATCCCCGCTTATTACGGCTTAACCTGGATCACACCTATCGTCATCCAAACGATTCTGCTCGATAATTTCGATCCTGAAGAAATACCTGTTGTGACTGCATTGTCCAAGGGTTGGGGCGCTCTTTGGGATCAAATAGTAACACAAGGAGAACTTAATATTACCTATTTGGCGAAGGCTACATCCATTAGACGTCTGAACTCATAACTTCCGGTTCGCCCATTTTTTTGGAAGTTAGAAGAAAGATTACTCAGAGATAAAAGATTTACTACTAAGTTGAGTATAAATAGTAGTTGACAAGCCAATTAGAACAAGAATACGCTGCTGTAAATTAGATTTATATTTTACTTAGTTTTCATTACTAATCATTCTTGTCAGTATCGCTTCTAATCTTTCAATAGCCGCGTTAGTAGTCCTTTGATGTTCCTCAAATCTATTTTGGTTTTGTTCTTGGAATCGCTCAAAATTACGCAAGTGTTGCTCAAAATTCTGCTTTAACTCGGTTGTCAATATTTCTTGCCGCTCCTGACTTTCCCGTAATTCTGGGATGATATCATCTAATATTGCACTGCGAGCTAATACCCGGTTAGTGTCGCTTGTAAGTTGATTTACGTTATCTGTCAGTTGAATTAAAGCGTTAGTTAATCTATCAATTTTGCGGTTTGTGTCGTCAGCGTTAGTCATGGCTATAATGTCCGTATTATGCTTAATCAAATATCGTTAAAAGCTAGCTTGTGTTAGAAGCTAGCTTTTTAATTAGGGCTTGCTGAATAAATAGAAAAAGGTGATGCAGCATACATTCTCAGTCTCAAGGAATATATTTCTCAGGAATGGGATTGAGCATCTCAGTGTCAATAAATCCTGGTGCTACAGCATTCACCCGCACCTCATACCTCGCTGCTTCTTGAGCTAGAGATTTGGTAAAGCCAATGATAGCTGCCTTAGATGCGGCATAGTTTGTCTGACCAATATTTCCCTTCTCGCCAGAAATGGAACTGATACAGACAATAGAGCCTGAACGCCCCTCGTACATTTTGGGAATAATGGGCATCAGTGTGTTGTAAACTCCTTTTAAGTTAGTATCAATAACTGCATCCCAGTCTGCTGTTGTGAGTTTAGGAAAAAAGTTATCTCTGGTAATACCAGCATTAGCGACAATGCCGTAAATTGAGCCAAGCTTTTCTTCAACCTGCTGGGCAACAAGCTCCATAACTGCTTGATCGGTAACGTCAGCACGGATTGCTAAAGTTCCTAACTGGTTATCGTTGCTCCCGAAGTACCTATGGGATGCCCCAGTGCGATCGCTCCACCATAGACATTCAACTTTTCGTAAGGTACTCCCAGCAAACGATTAAATAAGACGTTACTGATGGCAAATGCCTCGTTATTCTCGAATAAATCAAAATCATAAATTCTCATTTTCAACTTATCTAAAAGCTTTTTTAGCGACACGATAGGCGCTCCGGGGAAACGCCAATTTTCTCCACCAGTCCATACTCCGCCAATTAACCGTGCTATTGGTTTAAGCTGGTAACGTTCTACTGCTTGTTTGCTGGCTAATACTAAAGCTGCTGCTCCATCTGAGAGTTGACTGCTATTACCAGCAGTAAATACTCCATCTTTTTCAAAGGCTGGCTTTAATTTACCTAGACTTTCTAAGCTTGTTTCGCTGCGAATCCCTTCATCTTGATCGACTAGTTGTAAATCTTTAATGCTTGGACAGCTACCATGCCGAATATGCAAGGTATGAATTTCTCAAACTACTCGGAAAATTTTGAGAAGATATTACAATTACAAGAAGAATTGTCGAAAAACTCTTTAGAATTTCAAGAGCAAGCCAGTCGATGGACAATTGAAACTCAACGAAAAACATGGAATAATTATTTCCATATATTCCGCAAATGATAATCTTAAATATACATTTCAATGAGGATGAAGAAGCTTATAATTAAATTATTAATCTTCATCTTTTTTTTATTAACACAATAATTGAACATTCAATATATCCAAATATCCAATTTAGCTAGGTTTAATTTTAATAAAATCAATATTTTTTTCCAACCCATTGAAAATCAAACCAAAAATACATAATGCTAATTAGTATTAGCCTCTAACAAATAATATCATGTTCAACCAAAGTGAATCAAACAACAGTCTTTTACACTCGTGCTTTTAGCCAATCAACAATTGTTGAAGGTAAATCTTTTTGAATTTCACTTTTTCAGGGTAAAGAGAACTATAGCAAAGGCTGAAAGTTCCTCCCTGACAAATCCCTAATAAATTAATTTGTTCTAAATTGTGGTATTCGCGTATAACATCTACACAGTTATTGATAAGTACTTAGGCAAAATTAATTGTGTATTTGTCATTGCGAGTGGAACGAAGTGAAACGAAGCAATCTCAAAGTGTTGCGATGAACCGCACCCTACGGGTGAATGCTGAGTCCTGACGGACACGCT
>JAAUSO010000124.1 GCA_012033205.1 Richelia sp. SL_2_1
TGGATTTGTTGGGATGAAGTTTTATGATATATAGCGGTTTTCATCTTGGGTGCAATACAAATTTTACCTCACCCCACCCTCCCGGGCACCCCTCTCCTTAGCAAGGAGGAGGGGAAGGGGGTGAGAGTTTATGATATATCCGGCGGTTAAAACCGCGTCTACACAAACAAAGTCCACCTATGCGTGAAGGCGCACGCTACGCTAACGTGGACTAATAAATTTTAAACCCGTGTAGCCAAGGCAGCATCCCAAATGTGTACAAATATATTTGATAAAAACTTATTCATTGATCAAAGCTTTGTGGTGTGAGAAATCGGGGAATTCTGCCCTACACCCTTGTATCCTTGCGTAACAAAACCCAAAGTTATTCGTTTCATTAGCCAGTGCAATGTAGTAAGAATAACAAAAATAATAGTTATAATTACTAAAGGCTGTTTACCTAAAATTTCTTCCACACCTTTGGTAATTACGGCATCCGGCTGAGTGACAAAATCCCAACTGTTAAAGCGTAAGAACCTTCCCCAGTAAACACCAACAGCAGATAAAGCGTGAGTAATCAACTCCATACCAAAAATCCACTGGCTTTTACCAATGCGGTGCAGATAGTAACCCATATTGATTACAGAAATCACATAAGCTTCAAATCCAGCTAAAATCACTACCAGATACACCGGAATCAACACCAAGGTAATTATCCATACCGACTGAATGGTACGGATATCGTCTATTAAGTGAATCACATCAGTTAGTAAATAAGGTGCATTTGGTAAAAAAGCGTAAAAAACCGCAAATCCCAACCACCAAACCCACGAACGACTGCGTTTGATACGACGAAACAGCCAAACACTTAAAACTAAAGGTATAAAAGCTAGAAATAGATTCCAAGTCATCCAGCGTATATTTATTTGTAAGACTTGTATAACTCTAGTTATTAGGTCAATTAGTTCTGCTTTCATTACTGTTTCCTTATGAGACACGGTTGCATGATTTTAAATATCAGTAATTGGTTTCGGCTACCAATTACTGATAAAAATTTTAGCTAGTTATCTTTGTAATTAGCTATGCAATCAAATTCATCTTGCTTTAATTGTATTCCAGAAAATATCTGGGTATTGGGTGTGATTAATTTAGCTTTTAAATTTAGCGTATCATGACTCGACTACGGGGACCTCGTTGTTTAGATTGAGGGGTTATCTTATTACATTGTTGGTCTTGTGAACAAGTAGCTTCATCAATCTTAGAAGATTTTTCTACAACGGAATTAGCGACAAATGAATTACCGCTACTAAATTCTATGTTGCTGACATCGGTAGAAGGAGTTGATGATATGGAAGGATTAGACGATGTAGAAGTATTTGAACTATTTGACGCTATAGAAGTAGTTGAACTATTTGATGATGTAGAAGTGGTAGAGGTTATAGGAAGACTTGGAGGAGTATAAGTTATGGGAGGAGTTGAATTTGTACCACCAGTTGATGTAGAAGTTCCATTACTAGTAGAAGTAGAAGTATTACCACCAGTTGATGAATCCAGAATTTTCGTACCTTCGGGTACGTTAATGTAGAGTTTTACTAAAGGAGAATCGTCTTTGATTTTGTAAGGTTCAGACCTTGGAAGACCAGGTTGATCAGATTTATAATCAAAAACATTAGGACTATCACCACCATTGCGATCGCTATATCTTGGTCCTTGTCCTGTAAGCTCAAAAGTTCCTTGATACTGCGTTCCCGTATCAGGGTCAGTGAGAATACCTGTATAAAAAGCTCTTTTGACTCCAAATTCATCTTGAACTACGGCTTTAATAACGGCTCCTTCCATATCGGGTCTACCATCATACCTGAAAGTTGTCATTTCACCGTCTGAGAGTACGGGAGATTTGATAATTGCATCGAAAGAAGCAACAGGAATACCTTTAAAATTAACGTAGTAATTCATACTACCGTCATCGCGGACGTTTACCTTTACATATTCAGATTTATACACTTGGACTAATTCAGGATTTTGTCTAGTTCCAATGTTGCGGTAATAAGCACCATTTTCATCAGTATCTATACGAGTTAGAACCTTGTTGTAATTGGGATTAAAAAAAGGAAGTACAAGAGTTCCGGATATTGTTCCAGTACTTTGAACAGTGAGTGATGAAGTTGTAGTTTGTTGAGCAAAAGCACTTGGTGTAACTAAACCAACAATTGTTGCAGCTAAACCACTGCTGAGCATCGCTGTAAAAGCTAATTTCGGGTAATTTTTAACTTGTTGCATATTAAAAGTGTTTTTTTAAAAAAATTAAAACTAATGCAATCGCGCTGCTGAACTATAGAGAAGTCGGGTTTTCAGAAAGTTTGTCAGGGTGTTACCGATACTGACTTGAAAAACCCGACTTCTTCACCTAACTCCTAACTCATGTTCGTTGCAGGTAAATACAACTAACGCGATTGATTACATTTACACTAATATCAAATTAAAACCGGAAAGTGGCTCTTAACGCTCCGACTATCAAAGCGTCGTTACTCTGATTATGATCGGGGTTGAAAACCACGAAAAAACCAGGAGTCAAGTCTAAATTTTGATTTAACTGAGCGCGATAAAACATTTCTACGTGCAAAGATGTAGCATCCCTTCCTCCTGGTATTCCGTTGTCAGAAAAGTTGGGAAAGTTGAATCCATCAGGTAAACTACTAGATGTAATTTTCGGGGGTTGTCCGACAATAATTCCTCCTAAATTACCCTGTTTCCCTAGGTTGGGGAAAGCTGCAAATACCGCCCAATTATTAGTTTCTACCCTACCTTGAATATCCTCTGGATTAGAAAAAGTCCAGCCTCCCCAACCTCCTAATTGCAAATTGGGATTGATGCGCCATGCAATGGTGGCACCAACAGCTTGAGTATCAAAGCCCGTAGTCGGTGCGAAAGGAGAAGTTAACTGAGCATCACCGATACCAGTTGCGAGTAAACCATCGGGAGAATGGGAATACAAGTAATGCACCCCAACATCAATGTTATTAGTAGGTGCAGCAGTCAATTGAGCAGCAAAAGTATGTCTGCCACCGAAAAGCCCACCAACATTTTTATCCGCAGCAAAACTAGGAAATTGAGCACTATAAACTGCTTGTAAACTTATATCCTGATTAATTTGCCAATCAAAGCCGATACCACCTGTACCGCTACCAATTCCTAAAATTGGATTCCGCTGAGCAAAGGCAGAAATTGCCCCTTCTCCAGAACCTTCTAAGGGGTTGATTCCGCGAAATGTGTTGATGGGATTTACACCCGCAGCACCGACAACAACTCCTAAGTTATCGGAAATGGGAAAACGATAAGATAAATCATTGACAAATACATCATTATCTGTATCCGACTCAAAACCCAAACGACCCATATTAGTAAACAAAGACGATGCAGAAGAACCCAAATTTCCTGCATACAAACCAGTTAACAGTAAATCACGTCCTGTAAACGAAGTTGCTAACGTTAGTTGCATACTGTTAGCAAAAGTTAGATTAGTTTGTGCAGTACGTTCGGGTATTCCATCTCTAGGAAATAAGTCTACTTGATTTGTGTTAGTTGCTTGCAAACTAGTAATAGCTTGTCCAAAAAATCTAGTTGTGGGGGAAAATTGATTTGCTTTTAATTCGCTAGTTCTTTCTTCTAAAGAAATAATCCGTTCTTGCAATTGATTTAATTCGGCACGAAACTCATTTTGTAAGCGTTGCAGAATAATTAAATCTTGTTCATCAACAGTATTTGCTCCTTTACTAGCAATCAATTCGTTAATTTTTTGTACACAAGTATCGATTCCAACTGCAAATTGATTCCGATTAATAACGCGCTCCCCTGCAAAAGTACCATTAGAATATGCGATCGCGCAATTATGACGACTTGCTAAAGATTGTAGAGCATCAAAAGCCCAGTGATTTGAACTGACATCATCAAGTTCCGATACGGATGTGACTTGTGACATCGGATTTTCTGATTCTAAAGATTGAGTACCGCTAACAATCTGAGTAACAGAATCTTTAAACTGAATATTACTTGTACTTTCTGGTAAATTTTCGTCGTAAGTAGGTTCTAAAGTATTATCGGACTCAATAAACTCTGGTGGCGCGATTTCAGCCGATGGAGCGACTATGATTTCTTGATTCTGCCTTAATTCTTGTTGTGTATTTAACTGTTGTTCTGGCAGTTCTTCGGGCAACTCAGGTACAGTAGGTTGTCCCGTTGTTAACACGCTTGCCATCAGTAGACTGATATCACGCATTGTATCTCACTTTACTAACACCAATATTTCCTTTCACAGAAATAATCGGTTAGCTTCAGGAATATTTATCAACAAAAGGTGATATTTATGACTTTTTTCAGTATTTTTACTGAAAAAGAGTGAGGAGTTGTAGAGACGTAGCAATGCTACGTCTGTACCGGAGTGATGAGTTAAAATCTCTCCTTGTCCACTGTCAACTGTCAACTATTCTTCTGGTTGATTACAATACTTATTCAAATCATTTGCTAAGGTATCAGATTGTTTAGCAGTATTTGAAACTTGCTTGAGGTGGGTTTCCATATCTTGTTTTGCTTTACGAACTTGTTCCTTACCAGCTAAAGAAACCTTGGCTGTTTTTGCTGAACCGAGGGCTTCACCTGCGGATTTGATATTTTTACTAAAAGTTTCAAAGTGTTTGACAGATTGGTTTTTAAAATTTTCGAGTTGGGGATCTTTGAAGTTTTGTTGATTTATTTTTTTGCTGACATCTTCTAAATCCTTAGCTAATCCCAAACTTAATGTGACTTGGGAGCCTTTATCTTTCTCAATTAGAGAAGTTCCTTGATTAACCAGTTCAATAAGTCGCTGACATTGAGCTTGCTTGTTTTCGTTACAGCTTGTAATAAGCAAAGCCATGCTCAGATTAACCAAAGCAATTACCTTATATTTATTCCAATTAAACATTAATAGCCCTACTTTGAGCATTACCGAAATTATAGTATCCGAAGATTCACTAATTTTGTGAAGTGTTCCGGATATTTGCTACATTAAGATTGCTAATAGTCAGCACCATCAACTGGTTAATTATACTGATAAATTGCTTGATGCCGATTTAAAAGATACTTTCAATTACCAATTACCTCTTCTTATAAAAGGGCATCTTGTATGATGCCTTGAAAGATTAATTTAACTAACCGCAATAAGCGGGCGTATTGGCGTATTAATTAAATAAATATTTTATTATTTATACTGACGCATCTGCTCTATTATGTAATCTTCAAGTTCTCGTTTCTCTCTACTGCTGACGTTGCGTTGATAGGTTCTTTTTGTTTCTTGGATAAATTTACGTTTAGCACTCACAGAAGCACTAGACTTCATTCCTGCTTTTTGCATTTCTTTTTGTAATTCGTCCCAGGTTTTTTCTGCCATAGCTTCTCCAACTTGCACTAATGCTTGTGGTAGCAATCGCTGAGCTTCTTTACGAAAATCTTCGTCTGTATCAAGAGAAGCAAAATCAATAGTTTTCAAGTCGATTTCAATGTCGTGAAATTTATTCATCAAAGATTTTCTCCAATTTTATTTTTAATATTTGAAACAAACAGTTAACTGTTATCAATGCTTATCGTGGGAGACTGTTACCCAACACCGAACCCATACCATCTTCTTAGTAAGGGACTTAAATCCAAAGATTTTACTGATAAGCTAAAAAGCATTCTTATCATATATTAAGGCGGGCAAGGATGCCCGCCCTACAAGAATTAGAATGATGTCCGATTATATAGTTTGAATGCAGAACAGCTTAACTGATAACTGATAACTGTTAAAGATTATCACCAACCTACTGGTAAACCCAAATTTTCTAAAGTCTCGCTATCTTTTAACAGTGTCTGAATATCACTGTCTACGTGTATTCGACCTCCTGAAAGTACCAAAGCGCGTTCAGTAACTTTACTCAACCAATTTAGGTCATGAGAAGCAACTAATATTACTTTTACTGGTAAATTTAAGAGTACTTGAGCTAAATTACGTCTCCATGCAGGATCTAGTCCATTAGTTGGCTCATCTAAAATCAAGATATCAGGGTTTAAAGCTAAAATCGCGGCTAGAGCTGCAAGTCTTCTTTGTCCCCCAGAAAGCTCGTGTGCGGAACGTTTTGCGTAAGCTTCTAAACCAAAGTCCATTAACAATTGCCGCGCTCTATCAGTTGCTTGTGCGATTGGTACACCATAGTTAAGAGGACCAAAGGTAACATCTTCTAATATAGTCGGCATAAATAATTGGTCATTAGCATCTTGAAATGAAAACCCAATATAACGCCTCACTTGTGGTAAGCTTTTTGGTTCTAATAGAATATCATTAATAATAATTTTGCCAACGGAAGGTTGTTTTAACCCAATCAAATTTTCTAGTAAAGTGCTTTTTCCAGAACCAGTTGGTCCCATTAATGCAACTTTTTCTCCTACATTTAATGTAAAAGAAATATCATGCAAAACTGGTTTTTGATTAGGATATGCATAGGCAAGATTTTGAACTATAACAGTTGGTTGTTGCATTGTTAATTGGTAATTGGGAATTGGGAATTGGTAATTGGGAATCAAATAATTTTATTTCAGGAAATATTTCTGAGTGCTATTTTTATTGGATTATTTTTTTGACATATTGAAAGACGCTGCAATGCAACGTCTAGAAAAAATCAACTTATAAGAAGAAATCACAGAAGTCGGGTTTTTATCACTGTTGTCCTTGATTATAGATATTTATCCTCAAAACCCGACTTTTCACACAACCTAAAATATAGATTTTGCAGTTTCTTCCGTAAGCAAAAATATATTGAGAAGTGCCGATCGAATTCACATTAATTGATAAGAAGCAATAGTCAAACTTAAAGCTAAAATACTCATTCCTAGCAAAAGCAAACGCTCTTTCATTCTTAATGTGGAAGTCACAGGTAACATTCCGTTGTAACCGCGAGCTATCATTGCTGCATAAACTCTTTCAGCACGATCGAGACTACGGAGGTACAAAGCCCCAATCATTGCTGCATTAGCGTAGCGTACCCATCCAGCGGCTCCATTCAAGCCGCGAAGTTTGGCGCTCCGTTGCATTTGAGTTACTTCTCCGAGCAAAATTTCTAAGTATTGTCCGGCTAAAAGTAAAGTCTCTTTGAAAGCACCCGGAAGAGGCAAACCTTTGAGAGCAATACCGAAACTATGAGGTGGTAAAGTCAACAAAAAACTATTCATTGTTAGCAAACATATTAAGGAACGAACTAATAAAAAACTAGCTCGTTCCCAACCTAAAGGTAAGGCTAGAAACGATAAAAACATCAGTTCTAAACCTAATAAACCTGTGAGTTTAGGAATCGGCACCCGCAATGAAATAGCCCAACACAGCGCGATGATTCCATAAGCACCCAGCCAATACCAAGCATTTAATTTAAGAAAAGCTGCTCCAACAACAATTATTAAAGACAGCTGCAATCGCAAAGTCAGAGGAAGATTACGCATTCTTTGGTTTCACTATTTGTGCAATTCCCCATGCCACAGCAAAGCAAACAATACTTCCAATAATGCCAGCAATACTTGTACCTATACCTTCATTTTCATTAAATGTATAGTCTGCAAAGGGTGTTGGTACTGAAATCCTTACCTGTTCGGCTAAATCAATAAAGCCGGTATCTTCAGCTACTTTTTCCAAACCATCAGGCCAAGCCGAAGCGAATAAAGATAGCAATCCAGCAATCAAAACAATGGTAACAACAGGAACAACCCAACCGCGAATCTGCTCTTCATCATTCCCTGGTAACAAATCCGGCCTGGCTTGCACTAAATAAGCTAACACCCCACCAGTAATTAAACCTTCACCGATACCAATTAGGATATGCACTCCTGTCATTGCCGGTAAAACTACTGCTAAATTTGCAGTACCAGAAATTGCTAATTGAATAGCAGCACAAATTGCCGCTGCTACTACGCTCACAGCCCCTGCAATCCCCGCAGCCAAAGGTAAACGGCTTTTTGAACCTCCGAACAATCGATGCAAGGTTTGGGTTAAAAGCCAGCCTACCCAAACTCCAACAAATCCCATGTTAAAAATATTCGCTCCCAAGGCAGTAATTCCACCGTCGGCAAATAGCACCGCCTGAATAATTAATACAGTGGCAATACACAAAGCACCTGCCCACGGACTACCTAATACTATTGCTGCTAAAGCGCCACCCAATAAGTGACCGCTAGTTCCCCCCGCTACAGGAAAATTGATCATTTGTGCCGCGAAAATAAAGGCGGTAGTTAAACCTAAAACTGGAGCGCGACGTACTCCAAAAGCATCTTTTGAACGTACTAAAGCTATACCCAGTCCAGCCACACTCGCTATGGTAGTAGCCGCAGCTACTGGAACGGAAACAAAGCCATCAGGAATATGCATTTTGGTTGAGAAGTATTTTGTAGTACAAAGATACGTATAAAAGACACGTAGATTATTAATATAAAACAGAATTTCTATGTCTAATACAATCCCCTACGGGGGCATTTTTGTAGTTATTGCGTATATATTTTATATCTATTTAATCTCTGAAAATATACTTTGTTTTCAGAGTGTAAATTTATTTGTTTTTATGAAATAATTCTGATAAATTTTGACATAATTTCATCAATTACGAAAAGTAAAAATAATTGGCATTTTTGTTAAATAAAATACTTTGAAAAATCAGTGAATCCTGATAAATCATTAGCCTTATGACTTTTATTTAGAAAATAATTAGCATTTCATTAAGGGAATAGAAAAAGAGATAGTCTTAATGTACTTGAGACTAATTGACAATATATCTTAATTAAGCTAGACTCATTTTTTGATAGTTCTTGATACGAGCTATCAACTAAATAGCTTGAATAATTGCAAAACCATGCCCAATCGCTTTGTTTTCAACAAAGATAAAATTTGGAGTCGCCGTCAATTTCTGAAGCTGGGATTGTTAGGGGTTGGTGCATCGAGTGCAGGATTACTTTGGCTTTCAGTGAATTCTCAAAGCAAATCGCGAATAAAAATACCACCAATCGATAGCGATATACCTGTTGATCGCCAAAACCCGATGAAGGTATTAAGGGATTTTGACTACGGCACAATTAAGCAGGAAAATGGTCGTAAAATCCGAGAATTTCGCATTACTGCCACAAATGAGACGATTGAGTTGAATAGCGCCGTTTCTTTCAATGTTTGGACTTATAACGGACGAGTACCCGGGCCAACACTGCGAGCAAAAGTTGGCGATCGCATTCGGATTATTTTCCAAAATCAAGGGGGACATTCTCATTCAATGCATTTTCACGGTACTCATCCTGCTGCTGCGGATGGGGTTCGTCCAGTAACTAATGGCAAGGAGACAATTTACGAATTTGATGCGGAACCTTATGGAGTACAACTTTACCACTGTCATATAGAACCTGTAACTCGTCACATCAGTAAAGGTTTGTACGGAATGTTGATTGTAGATCCTCCTCAACCTCGTCCCCCAGCAGACGAAATGGTATTGATTATGGCTGGGTACGACATTAATGGTGACGATCGCAATGAATTATATGCTTTCAACGGCATACCCGAATACTATATTGACCATCCGATTCGGATCTATCAAAATCAGTTGGTGCGGTTATATGTTCTAAATATGATTGAGTTTGATGTTGCAGCGACATTTCATCTTCATGCCAACTTTTTTCAGGTTTACCCTACGGGAATGACTTTAAAGTCTACTCATGAATCTGATGTCATAACTATGGGAACTGCGGAACGGCATATTTTGGAATTTTCCTACAAATATCCTGGTAAATATATGTTTCATCCCCATCAAGATATATTTGCAGAACATGGGTGTATGGGCAATTTTGAAGTGATTGAGAGAAATAGTTAGTTAAATAGTTTCATCAGAACCAAGGCAATTTTTTGAGCTTTGAGAGAAAATATACTCAATCGCAATATTTGTCAATTATTTACAGGTGAGTATATCAATTAGTTGATAAAAACTTTTATTAGATGCATAATAACCGAAGTTCAAAAATGACACTGGTCTAACAAGACCTATTGCCATTAGTGAAAAGACTGGGTAACACTGACTTCATATCTTTTCTTTGAGATAGTTCTAGGAGCAAAAAAATGAAACCACTTCGCTATATCTGTTTGGCTGCTGCGGCTTTTGCGGTAGTTACTTTAAGTTCTTGCCTCGGTGATAATGCTCCAACCACAGAAACCTCACCTACAACTGAGACCGTAACTCAAACCCAGACTAATCAAAATGGTGAAGCAGATGTAGACTATATGAGCAAAATGGCATTAATGAAAGGACATCTTTTGGTCGCGAAAGAATTGTTGGATAAAAATGAGCCAAAACAGGCAGAACCTCATATCGGACATCCGGTAGAAGAAATCTATGGCGATGTCGAAGACCAACTCAAACAGCGCGATGTCAAAGAGTTTAAAACTACTTTGGGTGGTTTGCATGATTTAGTCAAAAGCAAGCCCAAAGATGCTAAAGTCAGCACTAGTTTTGTATCATCAATGGAAGCTGTAGACGGAGCGATCGCAGCAATACCTGAAGAACAGCGCAACAAACCCGAATTTGTACTGGCTGTAATTAATCGCGTACTAGATACAGCAAACGAGGAATATTCAGCGGCGATCGCCAATGGTAAAATTGTCGAAGATATAGAATACCAAGATTCTCGTGGCTTTGTAGTTTACGCCCAAGATTTGTATAACGGTATTTCTAGTCAAATGAAGACAGCGCATCCAGAAGAAGACAAAGCGATTACAAGCAGTATGAGCGAACTATCAAAAGCTTGGCCGAGCGTAATTCCTCCATCTGCATCCGCAAAAACACCAGAAGAAGTAACCACATTAGTAAAAACCATCGAGGAAAATTCTCAAAAAGTCATCAAAAATTAAAGTGCGATTACACAAAGAAAATAGTTGAAATTGATTGCTCCGAGCAAGTAAAAATCTAAGAAGAGTTTAAAATTAGTTATGAGCGAGCAAAAAGTTAGGAATAAAAACAGAACTATTCTGGGGAAATAATCATCACTCCCGATTTCCTAACTCTCAACTCCAAAAAACGTTATTTATCAACTCTTCACCAATTATTTTCCGATGCAAGAACTCGACCATAAAAAGACAATTGACCTGTTAAATGCCATTATGGAATTTGAGCTAGCAGGAGTAGTGCGTTATACGCATTATTCTTTGATGGTAACAGGTCCTTATCGTATTCCAATTGTGGATTTTTTCAAAGCGCAAGCCAGTGAATCATTACTTCATGCTCAACAAGTAGGAGAAATTCTTACAGGTATGGATGGACATCCGAGTCTAAAAATTGCGCCGATGGAAGAAACATACAAGCATAAAGTTAAGGATATCTTAGAAGAAAGCTTGTCACACGAACAAAAGGCTTTGGAACTGTATAAAAAGTTTTTAAATACAGTGAGTGATGCAAGTATTTACTTAGAAGAATTCGCTCGTAATATGATTGGACAAGAAGAGATGCATAATCTGGAATTGAAAAAAATGTTACGCGATTTCAGCTAATTAATCAGGTGAGAAACACCAAGTAAGTTTAAGATGGGGAGATTAGGAAGGGGAGACGAACAAGACTAAATCTCCAAGGTAGTGGTCTTTTTCATTCATTTTGATGACTTGTAGAGACGTTATATATAACGTCTCTACATTACGTCGGTAGACAAACAAAACCAATCAAAACTAATGAAAAGGACTACTAGTAGTCTCATTCCTAACTCCCCAGTGATAATTGATCAACGTTAGGTAAAGAGTAAAAATTGTTATTTGTAATTCAAATAGAAACTATAAGATTAATCATTGGAAAACTTTTCCTTAACCTTTTCTTGAGAGAATTTTAGTAAATTTATATGCGACTAAAGTAGTAAAAATATCACTTTATTTGCGTGTTGAAATAAGTATACTTATAACAAGTGAACAAAGAAATGAGAATAAGTTAACGGCTTAATCTTAATTCAAAGACGACAAATAAAGACGACAAAATTCCCTATTAATGTCATTTCTTAATTTCTGGTTTTAGCGATACTGCTAGTCGTTACAGTGAAAATCATCAGTAATTTATAGCTATATATATGTATTTAGATATTTAGATATTTATATATAGTCCTAGAAATCATTCCTTAGAGATTGTTTGAAAAGTCTAATTTCATACTTTGTCGGGCGGTTCAAACCGCATCTACACAAACGAAACCCGTCTGCACGGGTTTCAAATACGTTAGTCCACCTTACGGTGGACTTTGCTTGTGTAGTAGCGGTAATAAAGCGCCAATGACTTTTCAAACATCCTCTTAAAGCTGTATCGGAATAGTTTTGGGATTGATGTACTAAAAATTTTCGTAGTTTTTGCAACTGTTTTTTCATTTGAAAAATTACGAGTTGAGACTGTTTGTATTTACCTGTGTATGCTGTTGGAAAATCAAGAATTGTAATTATCTTCAAAGAGTAGAAAAATTATTCAAATGATGACATTTAATCGAGAAAAAACTATTAACTTGCTACAACAGATTTTTGAGTTTGAATTAGCAGGAGTTGTTCGCTACACGACTTACTCTTTGATAGCAAATAGTAGTAATAAAAATGAAATTGTTGATTTTTTCAAAGAGCAAGCGGAAGAGTCATTATTTCATTCTCAAAAAGTCGGAGAAGTTTTACTAAGTGTGAATGGAAATCCTCGAGCGCATATTGCATCTATTGCAGAACTTGAAAGCTATTCATTAAAAGATATAATGAACGCAAGTTTAGCTCATGAAAAGCAAGCTTTAGGACTTTATCAAGTACTTTTGGATGCAGTCAAAGATAGCAATAGTGATATAGAAAAATTTGTCAGCAATATGATTACAGAAGAAAGTCATCATATGCAAGAATTAGTAGAGATGATAGATGACTTAAATTAGCAGAGTTAGAAATTGTAGAGACGTAGCATTGTTACGTCTCTAAATATTAATTCTATCCCCTACTCCCTACTCCCTATCAATGAATAAAAACCATCGGAAAAAAATCTCAGCACGTCGTACAGTGAACCCTGATGGGAACTTCAACGTTGTTCGTAAAGGGGTATCTAAGTTCGATTGGGGTGATTTATACCATGCATTGTTAACTCTTTCATGGATTAAGTTATTTGCGGTGGTAGCTGCGGGTTATGTAATTACTAACGTGTTGTTTGCTTTTCTATATTTAGCAGCAGGTGATGGTGTTGAAAATATGCGTCAAGGTGATTTCTCCGACGCATTTTTTTTTAGTGTTCAAACTATGGCTACAATCGGTTATGGTGCAATGTATCCTAAAACGCTTTTTGCCAATATTTTGGTTGCGATTGAAGCTTTATTAGGACTTTTAGGAGTATCAATGGGGAGTGGATTAGTATTTGCTCGGTTTTCTCTTCCCAAAGCACGAGTCATGTTTAGTAGTGTCGCAGTAATTGCTCCTTATAATGGGGTACCAACTTTGATGTTTCGAGTTGCTAATGAACGTCAAAGCTGGATTTTAGAAGCTCAAGTCAACGTCAGTTTATTAACTAGCGAAATTACTCAAGAAGGACAGACGATGCGTAGATTTTATAACTTACCATTATTTCGCGATCGCTCTTCACTTTTTGCTTTGACTTGGACAGTTATGCATCCCATCAATGAAAATAGTCCTTTGTACGACATCACCTTAGACAAAATGCTGGGTGAAGAAATGGAAATATTAATCACTTTAACAGGGATTGACCAAACCGTTTCTGAAAATATTCATGCTCATCATTCATATATTCCCACAGAAATTTTTTGGAATCATCAGTTTGTGGATATTTTAACTAAAACGCAGGATGGTAGACGCAGTGTTGATTATAATCGTTTTCATGATACTACACCTTTGGAAAATTGAAGTTTAAGAAACAAGTTTAAGTAATAGGAGGATGAAAAAAAATTTTTTGTCCATAGTAATAAAAAACTGATTGCAAAATTATATCTAAAGCAGTAATAGTAAATGTTATATCTCCTTTTAAGGACAGATGTAGCTGATTTTCTCAGCTTGTATATTCACAGTGAATGTAATTAATTGGAGATTTGATATTATGAGCTGGTTAAAAAGACTCTTTGGAATGGGAAAGCCCAAAAATGCCCAAGTAAATCCTACACCACAACCAACACAAGCAGCGCAATCTACACAGCAAGCTCAGCCGCAACAAGCTGCTAATACTACTCAATCAATCCCCCCAGAACGTATGGGATTAAACGGTGAATACGATCAAAGTGGTTTAGCAAAGCGAGTTGCATTAGCTTTTGATGAAGATTCCCAATTGGATGATATTGATACTCTTTGGGTTGCTCAAACTAGTTCTACAGTAGTTTTAAAAGGAACCGTTCCCAGTCAAGATATTTTAAATAAAATGGTTTCTGTCGCCAAAAATGTAAATGGTGCAACTAATGTTGATACAAATCAAGTTACTATCGGTTAATTATTTAAAAAGTAATTAGTAATTGTTGCCAATTAATAATTTCTAATTAACAAACAATCATCATCAAAACCCGACTTCTAACTCCGCGAATAATCGAGGTTTTACGAATAGAAAGAAGTCGGGTTTTTAAGAAAAAATCTGGGTTTTAACAGACAATCATCATCAAAACCCGACTTCTAACCCCGCGAATAAACAATGTAAATAAATATAGTTAGAACTAATTACAAAACATTTAATTCATAACAGTTTGTTGCTGAGTAATTACTTGCTCTTGAGTATTATCTGGTAATGGTTTCCGCACTGATAAATAAACCAAGGGACCAAATAAAGGAACCAAGGTTACTAACCAAAATAAAACAGAATTTTTCATCCCCCGCTTTGCCATATCATCACCCAAAAGTGCCGGGAAAAGCAGACAAAGTAGACAAAAATCTAAACTCATTACATGAATAAAACGGCTAGTTTGCCATTGTTGGAAAAAATCGCTCCAATTTCCTGCTTGTAAACCATAAGATACTAAAATTATCGCTGCGATACTCAATACAATGCCAGTGATACGGGAATCTAATAATTTGAGAAAAGCATTCTTTTTACCGACAAAATTGGGGTTTGCCGAGCGTAAACTTAAGTAAGGTAATAAAGCGAAAGCACCTACACCAAAAGAGAAAGTTGCAAACAACCAAGCCGGTATTTTTTGTCCTTTACCATCAATAAATACCATACAACTGTAAATTAGAGGAAATACACCCATTAAATTAAATAGTGAAACTATCAAAGGGTTGATTCCTTCCCATTGTCCAGTTGAAAGATTCTTAATTAACTCAAAAGTATCGGGTTGATCAGGAGGAGCAAAAACAAAAGCGTAGATACCAAATCCAACCCAAAGCGATCCAAATAAAATTTTTCTCATCAGTATTAAAGTTGACAGTGGACAGTTGTTAACCTTTAACCTTTAACCTTTAACCTCTAACCTTTAACCTTTAACCTTTAACCTTTCATGTACTCATTGCTTCGGAGAGATATTCGGCTGCTGCTGCTACAAGGGCGATCGCATTTTCGTAATTAAGCCTTGTGGGACCTAAAACTCCGACACTTCCTACTGGTATCGAACCCCGATGATACATGGATGAAATCAAGGTGCAAGTACGGATGGGTTCTAGGTTATTTTCCGAACCAATACGAATTGTTACTTGTGGCTTGTTTATCTGTTCCAATTCTGTTTCGTCAAATATTAAGGGCCATAATTTTTCTTGCTCTTCTTCAAGCAGTTGAATTATGGTTTGTACTTGCTCTATCTGGGAAAATTCTGGCTGACGCAAAACTTCCGAGACTCCACGCACCATAATTTGTGTATTTATTGGAGAAAAGCTACGACGAGTTAATTCTACCAAGGATGTTTTTAAATATTCGCCGTAGCGCTGAAATTCTCGATCTAATTTACTCCAGTCAAGTAAGGGTAGTTCCATTAAACTTTTACCGCGCAGTTGACTGTTTAAAAAGTTAGAAACAATTTGTAATTCCCTGTCTATTACTTCTACATCAGGTCTATTTTCTGATAATCCGGGTAAATCCATCAATGTTGAATGAGTTTCATAACCATCGGTGACTACAATCAACATGATCTGTCCCGTCTCAATTTGTACTAATTGCAAATGTCGCAATACTGATAAATTATTTTGCGGTATTGTGATTAAACTGACACAACCACTCAAGGTCGCTAAAATTTGGGTTGCTCCTTGCAATAATGCTTCTAAACTCCAATCTTCCCATTTTAAGCTTCCTTGTAATGCGGCTTCGACCTGTTTTTCTAAATTTTGAGAAGGTGTGATTAATTGATCTACATAAATTCGATAACCAGAATCCGAAGGTATCCTTCCTGCGGAGGTATGGGGTTGATAAAGTAATCCAGCTTTTTCCAAAACTCCCATTACGTTGCGAATCGTTGCCGAACTTACACCCAAATCGAACTCTTCTACCAAAGCTTTAGAACCCACAGGTTCTGCTGTCGCTATATAATGACGTACTGTCGCTCGAAGAATATGTTGTTGTCGATTCGTTAACTGAAATTGGATCGGGGATGGTTTTTGAAACACGGTTTTTATCAGTTTTAAAAAAACGCAAATTTTAAATAATACTATTCGACATTTAATCGGTCATTTAATCATGCTGAGTGCAAAATACAAAATCATTATTGTGTACTGCAATACCTTTACATCTACAGATAGTTTTGTCCTGAGTAAGAGTACTATTACATACAATTCAACTTGTATTTTTAATACATTAACAAAAACTAATTATTAGGTATTTTCCCACAGCTTTATTGTAAATGGGGTATGCATCGATACGAAATATTTGCTAGCCATTAGTAATATTCAAACACATTGAATATTTAGCTTTAATTTCTTAATGGTACAAGCGTGGAGCAGTCGCTTTAAGTCAGGAACTACATTAATGCGGTACTTTAAAAATCTATCTTTAGAATCAATCCAAAATTGTCTGCTCTTTAATATTGAGGAACCGAATGGTCAACTAAAATTGAATATGCATCAATACCTCCGGCAATGTTTTTCACATTTGTAAAACCTTGAGATGTCAACCACTGACACATTTGAGCGGAACGAACACCGTGATGACACAGCACTAAAGTTTCCTTATCGGGATCTAAGTGAGTTTGAATATCGTTACTCCAATCAGCAAATTGACTCAAAGGTAAGTTAATAAAACCGTCAATGCTTGCAGTTCTGACTTCTTGTGGTTCCCGCACGTCTACAAGTTGAATAGAACATTCATCCGAAGACAAACGTTGTGCGAGTTCTTCTACAGCGATTTGATTTATGGGTTGACCAAAATTATTCCCCGTCATGAGGCACTTCTTAAAAAAATCTGTATATTGTATATTTCTTATGTTGACAGAAAATTCTCCTCTTAGCATCAGCACCACTCAAAGGCTTTGATAATCATCAAGATAAATTGGCTACATATTGACATTTTGACAAAAATATGTACGTAAAATGCCTTGAGCGAGGTGAATTATTTCGCTTATTTAATTCTAATTGTTCCACAACACGCTTTAATAGTGATTGGGGTATCAGGGGATGGGGAGATGGGGGGACAAGGAGATGGGGAGATGGCGAGAAATAAATAATAATTAAGTTGTCGCGCATTTAATTTGTATTTTTCTAGCGGGCAGAATGCCCACACTACAGGACTTTAATAAAATTTGAATTACAAATTAAAGGCTTTTTAGCTTATCAACTAACCACTGTCAACTGTCAACTGTCAACTGTCAACTATCAACTGTCCACTGTGAATAAATTTATCAGTCAAAAATTATTATTTCGTTTCCTGGCAGCAAGCTTTGTCATGCTGCTGTTAACTGGTATGACTGGTTGTAATAGATTATCTCAAAATTCCTTGAATTTAATCAGCCAACCGGATGCTACCGTGTTTGTTTCCAAGCAAGCACCAATTATGGTATCTATGCTAGTAAATCCAAATCGTTTCGATGCTTTGGATGGTGAAATTAAGCTATCTAGGTTGAAAACAAGTTTATTCGCAAATACCGGACTTGATTATCAAAAAGATGTCCAACCTTGGTTGGGTAATCAAATTACTTTAGCCGTAACTACTGACGATATTGATCGCGATGCAGTAAACGGAAAACAACCCGGTTATTTAATCGCACTCACTACCAAAGATGCCACACAAAGCCGCGAGTTTATCGAACTTTTGTTTTCTAAACGAGTTTTAGCTGGAACTTCCTTGGTTGTGGAACAATATAAAGGTGTCAAACTGATTTCCGATACTCCGCAAACGGGAGAAATCAAGAAACCTTTGGCTGCGACGGTTGTAGGTGATAATTTTGTTTTATTTGCCAATGATGCCAAAATCCTGCGAGAAGCAATCAATAATCTGCAAGCACCCGGTTTAAGTTTGGCTAGTTTAGATAAATATCAGCAAGCCATCAAGCAATTAGGAAATAAAACTCAAGCTGTAACGTTTTTGAATCTTACCGCAGTCGCAAAATGGCAAGGTTTAAATTTATCATCCCCGTTGACTTATAATAATCAGCTAATTTCTTTAACGACAAAATCCCCCGGCTTGTTAGCAGAAACGACTTTATTAGCAGATTCACCAATACCATCAGCAGAAGAATTATCTGAAAAATCGCAGCACTTTCATATATTCCCCCAACTTCGAGTTTAGTAATTGCGGGGAAAGATTTGAGCAATTTAGATAACAGCAATGTAGGTTTATTTTGGCAACAAACTTATTCAGTAATATTATCTGGTGATTCAGGAGAAAATGCCGCTTCACAGATTACCCAACCTTTAAATAATTTGCAAAAACGTTGGGGAATAAACTTCAAAAAAGATATTTTTAGTTGGGTAAAAGGAGAATACGCCATCGCATTATTACCCAACACCGAGAATAAAACACTTGAGTGGGTTTTTGTTACTGAAAAATCTTCGACAACACCATCAGATATTTCCCATTTAGATGAAATAGCCGTTCAAAACGGACTTACAGTCAGTCAAATTAATTTAAACGAACAAAAAATTTATGCTTGGACACAATTAACAACTACAGGTAACAAAGCGTCTAATTTTAGTATTCAAGCAAAAGTATTAGGAGCGCATACAAGTAAAGATAACTACGAAATTTTTGCTTCTTCTATTGAATTAATGGATGAAGTTCTTAACAACAAAGAAAACTTCTTCAACGACAATCATAATTTCCAGAAAAGTATTGCAGCCATTCCCCAACCAAATCAAGGTTATATATTTATAGATTGGACAAAAAGTCAAACTTTTATCGAAAATCAATTACCTATACTCAAGCTTGTAGAAATTATTGGTAAACCATTCTTTGATAAACTGCAATCCCTCACAATTAGCAGCTATGACAGCAATACCAATTTACTCAAAGCTGGTGCTTTATTTCTATTTGACAGTTGACAGTTGACCTATAACCTTTGACCTTTAACCTTTAACCTCTAACCTTCATAGTGTACAGATACCAAGGTGTCATAAACTTTACTGTTCCGAAATTGACTTTCGTTAGCGTGTATATAAAGAAACCAATTTAAATATTTCGGGAAGTGTATGTATGAAATCTTTTCGCTCCCAATTCTTATTTTTTACAACTTTTTTGACGAGTGTTGCCCTAAGTGTATTTACTTTAATTAGTTCTCAGCCTGTAATAGCAAATACATCTTTCTTTGGCAAAATTAGCTTGTCACCAAGCTCTGAAGGTGTCAGTAAATCAGTCACAGGTTATACCGGCGGTTCTTACCCATTGTCCGCAATGAGTAATCGCGATCGCAGTAATAATTTGTGTATCGGTTTTGCAGATCCCAAACCAGACCATATTGTAGTTTTACAGAAAGATTTTCCCAAATTAAATATAAAAGTCAATAGTAGGGGTTATGACACAACTTTATTGATAGTAGGACCAAACGACAAAACAGTTCGCTGTGGAGACGATACTGGCGAAAGTAAAGATGCTAGCATCAACGGTAGTGATTGGGAAGCCGGAACTTATAAAGTTTGGGTGGGCAGCTTTAAAGCAGGAGTAAAACGCGATTACAAACTTTCTTTGCAACAATAGTTCCAAAATACCGTACTAATGAATTATAATATTGTTAGGGAATAGGTAATAGGTAATAGGTAATAGGTAATAGGTAATTAAAACTCCTAACTCCTAACTCCTAACTCCTAACTCCTAACTCTTAACTCCTAAACTCCTAACTCCTAACTCTTAACTCCTAACTCTTAACTCCTAAACTCCTAACTCTTAACTCCTAA
>JAAUSO010000125.1 GCA_012033205.1 Richelia sp. SL_2_1
TGAGGCTCTGCGAAACCCAACAAACCCGCCTTGTAGGTTGGGTTGTGCCTCCGGCACACCTAGCGGTGAACGTTCCTCAACCCAACCTACATATATCAAGGTTTTTGGCTTTAACTGAACCGTATTGGATTATAAAATTAAAATACTTTCAGAAATCTATTAAGTGAATATGGATGCTGAAGAATTACAGCGACGTTATGATGCAGGGGAAAGAGATTTTACAGCAGTTAATTTACGCTCGGCTAAATTAATTGGAGCTAATTTAGTGGGAATCAATTTATTTGCAGCCGATTTAACAAATGCTAATTTAGCGAAAGCCAAATTGTGGGGAGCGAATTTAGGGGGTGCTAATTTAGCGAATGCGAATTTAACTCGAGCCAATTTGAGCGGTGCAAATCTCAAAGATGCCAATCTCCGGGGAGCCAAACTTAAGTATATTAAAATTTATGGAGCCAATCTTGCTAGAGCTTGCTACGATGACAGCACTCATTTTACTCCTAATTTTGACCCCATTAGCAATCAGATGCAAAAGTTTTAAACAGTTAACTATTCCAACTCCTAAGTTATCGCGCATTTAATTTGTATTTTTCTAGCGGGCTAACAGCCCGCCGAGAATCGGCTCTTGTACCGGCGACTTCCATAATTGGGTTGGTGTTGCCGTGAATGGTGCTTTTAGGATGAATAAAGCATCGCAATCGCGATCGTTAACTTCTATATTGGGGTCTGCTTCATCTAGTGCTTCTACCCAATTTAATGTAGCTTTTGCATCACTACGCCAGGATATTCGTCTTCGACCTTTACGTACAGGATCAAATTTGATGGAACGTTCTTCATCAAGAGGTAAATCTGCTACTTGATAAATCTGGTTTTCTTTACAATCAATTACATATATATTTTTAGGAAAACGTGCAGCGGGGACTTGGGAAGAAAACGGTTTGTGTATAGTAGAAATTAAAATAAATTTACTGTCGGGAGAAGGAACAATTTCATTAATTAGACAAGGTTAAATTAATTGATTACGGTTTCCTTCAAGGGTAATTTTTTCTCAAGTTGCAGTTAGATAATATTCAAATAATGCCTCATCATAAGAATTTTTGAGTAAATTTGTATAGGTACGAATTTGTTTTTTTATTACCTAAGTTTTCCTGAATTAAAGGACCAGGAGGAATGTTAGATTGGGTTGGTAATTCACCGCGATTATGAGAAACAAATTTACAAATTAATGTTTCATCGTCAAACCAACGGTAGGGAGTTCCGTAAGCAGCATTGAGTACGGGTTCGGTTAAACGTTTGGTAGTTCCATCTGCTATGTACAAAACCCAAAGTTCTAAACCTGTTGTTTGAGTTAAGGTAAAAGCTAATTTTTGACTATCTCTAGACCATTTGATAAAACTGATGCGGGGATTATCTGGTAATTCGATTATTCTCAAATTACTGAGAGAATCTACTGAATTATTCTAAATATTATAGTAAATATTGTGACAAGCCAGACTATTAGTTTACGGATTCAAGCGAAAATCTGCGATGGCAACTTCCGGTTCTGCAAATAAAGCCATCGGAACTAAGTGTGATTTTTCCAACTCTACAATCCAATTTCTATCAGGAGAAATCTGAATCTGTGGTGGGAGTGCGGCTTCGATAATTTGATTGATCAGTTGTGGTGGTTTTTGTCAAATTTGTGCGGTGGAATTTTCCATTTTTTTGTATTTAAGTACCTTTGTAATCCTAGAACATCAGTTGATGTTGCATCATTTAGCTTCCTTAAAACACTTAGATTCAAAGAATTAGGTAATACTAGTAATAACTCTATACTATATTTAATTATATGTTATGTATAGTACATAAGAGATAAAATTTTATTGTCCGAAATTTGATTATCCATAAATCTATATTGATTAATATCAAACAACTATGACATTTCGCTCAACAAAATCAGAAAATCAGTCAAACAATCAAATTCAAAAGCAGCTAGAACAGCAAAAAACTCTTGCAAGTGTAATTAAGAGAATTCGACAATCGTTAGATTTACAAACTATTTTTCAAAATACTGCAACCGAGGTGCGAACGTTGCTTAAAGCTGACAGAGTAGCTGTATTCAAATTTGATATTGAAAATGATTGGGAAGGAGAATTTGTTTCAGAGGATGTTGCATCTAGTTGGGATTCAGTAATTGCCAAGAAAGTCCACGATTATTGTTTTGGAGAGCAGTTTGCAGTTCATTATCAACAAGGTAGAGTGCAAGCAGTTAGTGATATATATCAAGCAGGATTGAGCGATTGTCATGTTGATATTTTAAGTCAATTTCAAGTACGTGCCAATCTGATTGTCCCATTATTACAAGAAAATGTTTTATGGGGTTTGCTTTGTGTACATCAATGCAGTGATACTCGTCATTGGCAAGAATCGGAAATTGAATTTATCAGGTTAATTGCCGAACACTTTACTGTTGCAATTCAACAAGCCGAATATTTCCGAAAATTAGAATTACAGGCTTTAAGATTAGGTCAATCGGCTCAACGTGACAAGGTAATTAGTCAGATTGTTAATAAAATTCGTAGAACATTTGATATTGAGACTATCTTTCAAACCACAACTCAAGAATTACGAGAATTAATCCAAGCTGATCGCATTGCTATTTTTCGTTTTAATTCCGATTGGAGTGGTCATTTTATCGCGGAATCTTTTGCAGAAGAATTAACTCCTTTAATTGATGATCAACCGATAATTAATCATACTTATTTACAGGAAATTCAAGGTGGAAGATATATTCGTAATGAGACATTTACTGTTAATAATATTTACCAAGCTGGGTTAACTCAATCTGATGTAAATTTATTAGAAAAATTTCAAGTAAAAGCTTTTGCAACTGCTCCGATTCTTCAAGGAGAAAAACTGTGGGGAATCATTGCTGCTTATCAAAACTCCGCACCAAGAATCTGGCTTCAAGATGAAGTGGAAATAATTACCCAGACTGGAGCGCAAATTGGTATAGCATTAAGACAGCACGAGTTATTATCTAAAGCTAAAAATCAAGCGCAACAACAAAAAACATTAACCAAAGTAATTACTCGGATTCGGGAATCTTTGGATTTAGATACTATTTTTCAAACAACTGTTACTGAAGTTCAACAAATGTTAAAAGCGGACAGAGTAGCAGTTTTTAAATTCGATGCTCAACAACATTGGGAAGGAGAATTTGTTTGGGAAAGTGTCGCTCCTGATTGGGATTCTGTTGTTGCAGCGAAAGTTTACGACCATTGTTTTGGAGAGCAGTTTGCGGCTGATTATCAACAAGGTAGAGTGCAAGCAGTTGCTGATATTTATGCAGCAGGATTGAGCGATTGTCACGAGAAAATTTTAGCTCAATTCCAAGTGCGTGCTAATTTAGTTGTGCCTTTACTTAAAGGAGAAGATTTATGGGGTTTATTATGCGTTCATCAATGTGGTAATTCTCGTAATTGGGAATCAGAAGAAATTGAATTTACCCGTCAAATTGCTGATAATTTAGGAGTAGCTTTACAGCATAATCAAACTTTATTAGAAGCTCAATATCAAACAGAACAGCAAAAAGCATTAACTGGTATTATTACTCGAATTCGTGAATCATTAGATTTAGAAACCATCTTTAAAACTACTGTTACCGAAGTACGTCAACTTCTCAAAGTTGATCGAGTCGGAGTTTTTCGTTTTGATAAAACAACTGATTGGGAAGGAGAATTTATTTACGAAGATGTCGCTGTTGGTTGGACTTCAGCTATCGCCACCAAAATTTATGATCATTGTTTTAGCCAACGATTTGCACCACTTTATCAGCAGGGTAGAGTGAATGCGATCGCCGATATTCATCAAGAAGAATTTAAACATTGTTACTTAGAAATTTTAGAAAAGTTTCAGGTTCGTGCTAATGTTGTGGCACCCTTGTTAAGAGAAGGTGAATTATGGGGTTTATTATGTATTCATCAATGTAGTAATCCTCGTAATTGGCAATCTTCAGAAATTGAATTTATCAGCCAAATTGCCGAACAACTTAGTATTGCTTTAAAACAAGATTCCTATTTAAAACAAGTCCGGATACAAGCAGTACAATTAGCAGAAGCGACAGAAAGAGAAAAAGCCATGGAAAGGCAAAAACTTCTAGCTGAAACTGTTGATAAAATTCGTCAGTCACTTGATATTAAAGTTATTTTTAAAACTACTACTCAAGCGGTAAGAGAATTATTAGAAGTTGAACGAGTTGCAATTTATCGTTTTAATTCCGATTGGAGAGGTAAATTTGTGGCAGATTCGTTTAAATACGATGAAAAACCTGTTATCAATATCCAACCAATTGTTCAACCAGCATTTTCTGATGATGATGATGACGATAATTTACCCCGCAATGAAACTTTTGTTCCTATTTCTCAAGGTGATAAATTGTGGGGACTATTAGTTGCTTATCAACACTCCCAACCCCGCTACTGGAAAGATGAAGAAGTCAACTTACTTGCCCAAGTTGGAACCCAATTAGGAATCGCAATTCAGCAAGCAGAATTACTCGAAAAAACTACAATTCAAGCGATAAAACTTGCTCAAGCTTTACAAGAATTAAAACAAACTCAAGCTCAATTGATTCAAGGTGAAAAAATGGCAGGTTTGGGACAGTTAATCGCTGGAGTTGCTCATGAAATAAATAATCCTGTCAATTTTATTTCTGGTAATCTAACTTATGTAAGTCAATATACTGAAGATTTAGTTAAACTGATCAATCTTTATCGCCAAAATTCTTCGACGCTATTACCAGAAATTCAAGAAGAAATTGAGCAAATTGATTTAGATTTTATTCTCGAAGATTTACCAAAAACCCTCAATTCTATGCAAATAGGTTCTGAGCGGATTAGTCAAATTGTGCTTTCTTTACGAAATTTTTCTCGTAAAGATGAAGCCGATTTAAAAACAGTAAACATTCACGAAGGATTGGATAGCACTTTACTTATTTTAAAGCACCGATTAAAATCAAATGGCGAATTTCCTGGAATTGAAATCATCAAAAAATATGATAAATTGCCATTAGTAGAATGTTTTCCCGCTCAATTAAATCAAGTATTTATGAATATTTTGAGCAATAGTATTGATGCATTAGAAGACAAATTATCTACATCATCCTCCAATTCTGCTCAAGTTACTTTAAATATTCAAATTACCACCGCAGCAATTAATGATAAAATCATCATTAAAATTGCCGACAACGGTTGTGGGATACCAAAAGAAATACAAAATAAAATTTTTGATCCATTTTTTACGACAAAAGAAGTCGGTAAAGGTACAGGATTGGGGTTACTTATTTGCTATCAAATTGTAGTCGAAAAACACCAAGGTCAAATTAAATGTTTTTCTCAGTTAGGACAAGGTACCGAATTTATGATTGAATTACCACTGAAAGGTCAAAGGTTAGAGGTTAAAGGTTAAATCAAGTTCGGTACTCCCTATTCCCTGTTCCCTATTCCCTATTGCCTATTGCCTATTGCCTACTCCCTTTATTCAAATTTATAGAAAAGGTGTTGTTTTTACTTTTAACTGACTTAAAAAGTTAGTATAGTCATTTCAAATAAAAAAAAAGCTATTTAGTAATATAGACTGCATTCCGTTAACATCTGAATAATCATTAAAAGGAATCAACTGGGAACACCTCTTCTATGAGTTCATTAAATTTATCCTTTACGCTTCCATCTCGCTATAGTAGCTTTTTACCTCGCTTCTTGCGACTGGCATCTGTCAGTATTCTCTCGAATATGATGGTACCGTTATCTGGAATAGTTGATACTGCATTCCTCGGACATCTAGCAGATATTCGTCACTTAGCAGGGGTAATTTTAGCCAGCATTTTATTCGACTACCTCTACAGAATTTTGAAGTTTTTTCGCAACGGTACCAACGCGATTACCGCTCAAGCTGTGGGAGAAAATGACGAAAAAGGAATTCTTTTGGCTTTATTGCGGAGTAGTTTAGTTGCATTTGCGATCGCGATTATCATCCTGATTTTACAATACCCCATCCAAAAGCTAGGTTTTGCTATCTTAGCTGGTTCTCCGGATGTGAAAGTTTTTGGAGTTGACTATTTTAATGCTCGGATTTGGGGGGCTCCTGCGGTTCTACTCAATTTTGTACTGATTGGTTGGTTTTTGGGACGGGAAATGAATTTTCTCGTGTTGCTGATTTCTGTTGTAGGTAATTGCTCCAATGTGATACTGGACTATGTAATGATTAATCGATGGGGCTGGGAAAGCATGGGAGCGGGATTAGCTACAGCTTTAAGTCAATATTTAGCCCTGCTGGTAGGGTTGGTAGTCGTCGGCTTGAATATTCCTTGGAAAATATTACCTACAATTATTAAAGATGTGTTCAATTGGCAAGCTCTCAAAGCGAGTATAGCACTCAAAACTAATATTCTCGTCCGCTATTTGGCTCTGATTACTGCCTATTCGATCTTTACTAACCTCAGTGCTGCCATGGGAAATGAGGTAATTGCAGAAAACGGATTGCTGCTGCAAATTGTACTTTTAAGTCAGTTCGCAGTCAACGGCATCGGTTTAACTACTCAATCTTTGATCGGTAACTTTAAAGGTAAAGGAGAAACCGCGCAAATGATGCCGGTATTGCAAGTTTCTATTTTTGGTAGTGTATTAATTGCGTCTATATTTTCTTCGATAACTATTCTATTTCCCCAAACGATTTTTGGCTTATTAACCAGTCACACCGATATTAGCCAATCTGTTACGAATTATCGGGACTGGTTGTTACCGCTGCTAACCTTTGGTGCTATTGCCTTCATGCTTGAAGGGTATACTGTTGGATTAAAACAAGGAGCAAGACTGCGTAATTCTGCCTTAATTGCTTTGGGATTAGGATTTATGCCAATAGCCGGTATGGCTTGGTACTTACATAATAATCATTTACTGTGGTTATCACTGACATTCTATATGGCAACATTAATGGTGTCCCTTGGGGTGCAGGTTCCCAGAATGCAGAGTCAGCAATAATCTCATGTCCGGTTAAATAGTTGTATTGAAGAAAGCTTTCATGGGGAGTTCAGTTAGGGGTATGCGCTTGACTTCTGCCGCTTTTTTAAAAGGGGGAGAAGTCAAGCTCCTGTTCAAACTGTTTAAACTCCTGCCAAAATTCTGTTTCTAACCCTACAACTTATATGACTACTTAACGCTTAGGAAGAGCAAAAATCAAATCGGATTGCTATATGTGATTTTATTAATCTATTTCTCAGGAAAATCTCATTTATTTATCAATAGTTTATCAGGTTGGTAGGCGAAATTAAGAACAATTCAACTTCTGAACAAAATTATTTAATTCAAAAAGGGTGCTTGATGTTTACTTTAATTACAATACAAAAATACTGTTTTTTCACTTATTGCTCGGATAAAATTTGATTACAATGAAATTTTTACTTTTTAGCCAAACAATACGCGATAACAACAGTATAAAACAGCAACTACATGACAATATTCCTTACATTCGCCATTATTGTCTTGGCATTGATTTTATTTGTTGCTGAATGGTTCCCCTCAGATATAGTCGCTATTATTATCACACTGCTATTAACGATTCTGGGTTTAATCACTCCGGAAGAAAGCATCAGTGGTTTTAGTAACTCCGCAACTATTACGGTGATGGCAATGTTTATCCTGAGTGCGGGTATCGCTCGTACTGGAGCTATTCAAATTGTCAGTGACTTGTTACTTAAATGGGGTGGTAAAGGCTCTTCTCAGCAAATTTTTACTCTAGGTTTGATTGTTGGTCCAACAACAGCATTTATTAATAATACTGCCGTTGTTGCCGTATTTTTACCAATAGTTGAAGAATGGTGTAGAAGACAAAAGATTTCAGTTTCTAAATTACTAATACCGCTATCATTTGCTACAATTTTGGGCGGTATGATTACAGTAATCGGTACATCTACAAACATTTTAGCCAGCGGTTTATCTGAGCAATTAGGATATGGAACATTTAGCTTATTCCAATTCACCAAACTAGGGTTAGTTACATTTGCCATCGGTTTAATTTATCTGACTCTCATAGCACCCAAACTATTACCGAATCGCAAAAAACATACTGATGATATTCTTACCGAAGACTACGGTTTAAAGGATTATATTAGTGAAGTTTTGATTCCACCAGGTTCTAATTTAGTTGGAAAAACATTAGATTCTAGCGGTCTACAACATAAATTTGATGTAGATGTATTGGAAATAATCACTAACGAAACTCACTTACATCAACCTTTAGAAGATAAAAAATTACAAGCTTGTTCAGTACTTTTAGTTAGGAGTAGTCGAGAGGATTTACTCAAAATCAAAGATGAAGAAGGTATCGAAATTCTACCCGAATTTATCAGCAAGAAAAAGTCTTTACAAGCCCAACTGAGTACAGAAGACGAAGGTATTGCAGAAGTGTTAATTCCTTCTAATTCCAATCTGATTGGTTCTACTGTCAAAGAAATACGTTTTCGTCAACGTTATAACGTTACAGTCTTAGCAATCCATCGTGGACAAGAAATTACACGAGAACGTCTGAGTGAAATCCGATTAAAGTTTGGTGATGTCATTTTAGTTCAAGGTCCCAAACAAAGCCTTTTAGGTTTGCAAATCAATCGCAACTTATTAGTCTTAACACAACGAGACTTGGAAACACTCCGACGTGATAAAGCCTCAATTGCGATTGGTATTGGTTTAGGGGTTGTTATAGTTGCAGCGTTTAATTGGTTGCCTATTCTCATCAGTTCTCTGATTGGTGTAGTGTTGATGGTTTTAACGGGTTGTCTCAAACCCGGAGAAATATATGACGCAGTACGTTGGGACATTATCTTTCTACTAGCTGGTTTAATACCTCTGGGTATAGCAATGGACAAGTCTGGTGCAACCCAATGGTTAGCGAATAATTTGGTTGCAATTGGAGGAAATCTATCTGGTTATTGGATACTGACATTTTTCTTCATCATTACTTCTATACTTACAGAGATGATTTCCAACAATGCCGCAGTTGTTTTGATGTTACCAGTTGCAGTGAATGTTGCAGAGAATCTTCAACTAAATCCTATAGCTTTCATGCTTACCGTTACCTTTGCAGCATCCAACAGCTTTATCACACCAATTGGTTATCAGACAAACACAATGGTTTACGGAGCAGGAGGCTATAAATTTACCGATTTTATCCGTGTCGGTGCGCCATTAAGTCTATTAATGACAATAATCGTACCACCATTAATTATCTTCTTCTACGGACTTTGAAATTTTGGATTTGATGATGAATTTGATTATGAAGCGTTCTCCTCCTTTTCTATTGCTTCTTTAACTGTGCAAATCAATTGTGCGAATTTTTTAACCCAATACTAGGAGTAAAACAATGTCTCAAATAAAAGCTTTAATTCAACCCCACGGTGGTAAACTTATTAACTGTTATTTGCCTGAAAAAGAAGGCAAACAAACTTTGTTGACAGCCTTAAATCTACCTCGTCTGACCCTCTCCACTCGTAATATTGCTGATTTAGAATGTATTGCTACAGGTGTTTACAGTCCCTTAGAAGGTTTTGTCGATGAGCAGGAATATACCTCCATTGTCAAAGATATGCGACTGACAAACGGTCTTGCTTGGAGTATTCCTGTAACTCTACAAATTTCTGAATCTGTAGCAGACCAATATGAGTTAGATTCTGAGATTGCTTTAGCTCATCCTAATGGGGAAATACTTGCAGTCATGACCATTACTAGCAAGTTTAAACCAAACCAAAATTGGGAAGCAGAACAAGTTTATCGCACAACCGATGAAGCGCATCCTGGTGTTAAAGCAATGAGTGGGGAAGGAGAAGTTTACTTGGGTGGTCCGATCAAGTTAATTAACGCCGTTCCTTACCAAGATTTTCTTGATTACCGTCTGACTCCAGAAGCCACTAGAGTCGAGTTTGCTAGACGTGAATGGAATACTATTGTCGCGTTTCAGACACGTAATCCCATTCACCGCGCCCATGAATACATCACCAAAATTGCTCTAGAAGTTGTTGACGGGCTGTTTATCAACCCCTTGGTAGGTCAAACCAAATCTGATGATATTCCTGCGAAGGTGCGGATGCAGTGCTATCAAATACTGATGGAAAAATATTATCCGCAAAATCGCGTATGCTTGAGTGTATTTCCTGCTGCCATGCGCTATGCAGGACCACGAGAAGCAATTATGCACGCTATTGCTCGTCAGAATTACGGTTGTACCCACTTTATCGTCGGACGCGACCATGCTGGAGTTGGTGATTATTACGGCACTTACGACGCGCAATACATCTTTGATGAATTTACAGAAGAGGAATTAAAAATTACTCCTTTAAAATTTGAACACGCATTCTATTGTACTCGCACCCAGTCAATGGCAACCGCGAAAACCAGTCCTAGCCACAAAGAAGAAAGGATACATCTGTCGGGAACAAAAGTGCGGGAAATGCTGAGAAATGGTCAAACTCCACCACCGGAATTTTCTCGTCCAGAAGTTGCACAAATTCTAGTTTCTTCTATGAAACTCACCACAGTTTAATTCCACTTGTCCATATATTGTCATTACTAACACCAAAAGAGAGGAAAATCATGACCTTAGCTAATACCATTTCCATAGTTGAAGACATTACCAAACTAGAATCAGAGTACTCCCAAAAAAGTCCTCAAGATATCCTTGCATTTGCTTTCCAACAGTTCGACAACATGACAATTTCCTTGAGTGGTGCGGAAGATATAGTGTTGATAGACATGGCATCAAAGATAAAGAAAGATATTCAAGTATTCTCCATTGATACAGGTCGATTACATCCTGAAACCTACCAATTTATCGACAGAGTTAGAAAACAATATCGAATTAAGATAGACGTAATTTCCCCATATGCAGCAGAAGTTGAAGCATTAATTAAAGAAAAAGGACTATTTAGCTTCTATCAGGATGGTCATAAAGAGTGCTGTGCTATCCGTAAAGTTAAGCCATTACGTCGCAAATTAGCAACTGTAGATGCTTGGATTACCGGACAACGTAAAGACCAAAACCCCGCAACTCGGAACAATGTTCCTGTGATTCAAATTGATACTGCTTTTTCTAGAGAAGAATGTACATTAATTAAATTCAATCCCCTCGCTAATTGGACTTCTGCTCAAGTATGGCAATATATTCGTGAGAATGAAGTTCCTTACAACAAGCTACACGCTCAAGGTTTTATTAGTATCGGTTGTGAACCTTGTACAAGACCTATTTTACCCAATCAACATGAACGTCTTGGTCGTTGGTGGTGGGAAGAAGCTGCTGATAAAGAGTGTGGTTTCCATGAAATTAATTTGAATCAGAACAACGGTTAATTTGGCAATGTAAAGACGCGATACTATGAGCGTCTTTACAGAAACAATCATGTTCGTCAATGTAGTTACAATAACTAAAATTATGCACATTAAATTAGTTCAAAAAATCAAATTAAATGGTAATCACTGTAAAAAATCTGTAAGAGTTATAAACAATCTGAACGAATTAAACTTACTGCACAAAATAGACGAAATTATTACAGCGGACGAACGGGAACAATCTACAAGTGAAGGATTTAATTTAGCTAGAAAATACCAAGTAACATCTGCACCTTTTTTCATTGTCAAAAATGATCAAGGTATTACCAAGATTTACACTGCATATTATCGCTTCATCAAAGAAATTTTCCAAATATCAGTTTCCGAAGAAGACGAAATTTCGGAAATGATGGCTCAAAATCCAGATTTAGATTACATCTAATTTTGATAGATAAAAACAATTAAAAAATCATCATTAATATGGAAAATCCACCTCAAAAACTCAAGAGAGAAATAATCAATAACCTACCATTTAGCACGGTAATCCCAGGTCTATTATTAACTGCTGGGCTTACAATTTTAGCTGATTCTCTCAAAAAAATACCATCACTTTCGCTATTTAGTTCGTTAATCATCGCAATACTTTTAGGAATCATAATTAAAAATACAATTGGTGTTCCTCAAATCTTCCAACCAGGAATTACTTTCTCTTTAAAACGTATTCTTCGATTGTCTATTATTTTATTAGGGCTACGACTTAGTTTACCTCAAATCCTTGCAGTTGGTCCTCTTGGATTAGCAATTGTGTTAATTACTTTAATCAGCACATTTGTTTTTACTTGTTGGTTTGGTAGACAAATCGGAGTCAATCAAAAACTAGCAAAATTAATTGCTGCGGGTACTTCTATTTGTGGCGCTTCTGCCATAGTTGCTACCAATGGTATAGTAGAAAGTAAAGATGAAGATGTAGCTTATGCTGTGGCAATAGTAACTATTTTTGGTACTATTTCTATGTTACTTTACCCTCTTTTATTTACTGTACTTCAGGTGACATCTCAACAATTTGGAATTTGGTGTGGTGTTTCCATTCACGAAACAGCCCAGGTGATAGCAGCAGCATTTCAAGGTGGAGAAGTCAGTGGTGAGTTCGGTACAATTGCAAAATTGTCAAGAGTTATCTTTTTAGCTCCAGTTGTTTTAACTTTAGGTGTTTTATCACCATCTTCCAGGAATTCATCCATAGAAAATAAATCTAAAAAACTACCGATACCTTGGTTTGTATTTGGATTTATTGCTTTGGTACTATTAAATAGTGTGAATATTTTTCCTGAAGAGTTCAAAAAATTAGTCACTGAGATTAACCATTTTCTACTAACAATATCTATGGCGGCAATGGGTTTAAAAACTAGTATTCTGGAAATTCAACAAAGTGGAATTAAACCTCTGTATCTCGGTGCGGCTTCATGGTTATTTATTTCGTTTATTAGTTTAGGTTTGATTAAGGTTTTTTACTAGCTTGAAAATAGGGAATAGGGAAAAGGGAATAGCGAACAGATATTTTCATGGTTGATTGTGAACGTAACTTGTAATAAAAAGAGTAGGAGGTAAGGAGTAGAAGGAAAAAGGATTCTTAGTTCATAACACAGATTTTTTCAATATTTGGAG
The DNA here is from genome assembly GCA_012033205.1 of Richelia sp. SL_2_1. Lineage (GTDB taxonomy): Bacteria > Cyanobacteriota > Cyanobacteriia > Cyanobacteriales > Nostocaceae > Rivularia. The sequence continues at coordinate 13,014 of JAAUSO010000125.1, forward strand.
GTTTATAATGAAGAAAGTTTTATTGACCATTGCAGCATTAGGATTATTTGTTTTTCCTGCTTATGCAACTCAAACAATCAGAGAAAATGCTAAAAATGAAATAGCTAGGTCGAAGAAAGATAGTATTGTTGGAGCAAGAAGAGATGGTATCGTCAGAGTAAAGAGTACTTATAGTGTAGAAGAAACTGTGCAACGTTTTGAATCTATGGCCAAAGAACAGGGTTTAAATATTGTTGCCATAGTTAATCACCAAGCAGGAGCGCAATCAGTTGGTCAAGAATTACGCCCAACACAAGTTATTATATTCGGTAATCCTCGTGCTGGTACTCCCTTAATGCAGTGCAATCAAACTGCGGGAATTGATTTACCCCAAAAAGCTCTTGTTTGGGAAGACGAAAAAGGACAAGTTTGGCTTGGTTACAACAGTCCAAAATATCTATCAATTCGTCATCAATTAAAAGGTTGTGCCGACGAAGCATTAGAAAGAATTGGCAATGCTTTAGAAATGCTCGCTCAAAAAGCTACTCAGTAATAAGTATTTAAGGGAGTAGGGTTGGGGGGAGTAGGGAATAGGGTTGGGGGGAATAGTATTTTTAACTCCTAACTCCTAACTCCTAACTCCCATCCTCCTAACTCCTAACTTTAAACCAGAGGGATTTATGCAACTGTCAAAACAAGATTTACAAGAACGTGCAGATAAGGTTTACGATACTATTATTGTCGGTGGTGGTGCGGGCGGTTTATCTGCGGGAATATACTTACAAAGATATCTCTTAGATAGTTTAATTATAGATAAGGGTAAGGCTCGCTCCTTCTGGATGCAGGAACTCCACAATTATCTTGGTTTACCACCAGATACCCAAGGGCGCACTCTACTAAAACATGGTAAAGACCATTACTTATCTTTGGGAGGTGATTTACTTAATGGTTATGTAGAAGAGGTGGTTGATAAAGGCGATATCTTTGAGGTTAAAGTCAAAATAGGTCGTCAAAACAGTACTTATTCTATATTTCGCGCCAAATATTTGATTGCAGCTAGCGGTATTATTGATAACTTGCCTTTTGTAGATGATATGCAAAATGTTTACGAATATGCAGGTTACAATTTACACGTCTGCTTGATATGCGACGGTTACGAAATGGCTGATAAAAGAGTTGGTGTGTTTGGTAGAAATGAGCGCAGTTTGGAAGTAGCTTTTAGTCTGGGTTGGTTTACACCATATATTACTCTTTTTACCCAAGATATGTTTGAAGTTAGTTCTCAATTCCGCGATCGATTATGGGAACATGAATATGAATTAGTAGAAAAACCGATCTCAAAGTTTGTTGGCGAAAACCATCAAATGACTGGTGTACAATTGATGGATGGTTCTGTGATTAAGTTGGATGCTGGATTAGTGTCGATGGGTTCCCAATTCCACTCAGGTTATCTTTCTCGATTAAATCTCCAAACTCAAGGTGAGAATTTGGTGACAGATTTTAGCTGTCGTACATCTCATCCCCGAATTTTTGCAATTGGTGATTTGAAATTAGGACTTAATCAAGTAGTTGTCGCAGCTGCTGATGGTGCGATCGCAGCTACAGGTATTTGGCGAGACATTCGCCGCGAGCGAGGTGTAAAACGGCGATTGGATGTTGATTCTGTTGTTTTAGCAGGGTAAATAGACTACTCGGTCTACAAATGCCAATTACTGGGTAAGGGTAGGGTGTAGTGCATACACCAGTACTAATTATATCCTGTTCCCTGTTCCCTCGCCTCTATTCCCTACTCCCTACTCCCTAATTTGTTCGAGTATTCATGAAAACAGCTAAGGTGTCACGAGCATATTCAGCACCTGTAGAAGTATCTTCAATACTCGCCATTAAAATTGAACCACCAAGTAAGAGCAAGTATTGTTGAGAAAACACTTCAGGCTGAGGAATACCAGCTTCTAAAGCCAGTTTGAAAATGTAAGTCCGAATTGATTGTCTCACCATAACAACAATTTGATTTACGGGATGGGAAACATCAGCAATTTCTATAGCAGCTTTAATCAAAGGACATCCGTGATAATCAGGACTTTCAAACCATTCTCGTAACACATCAAAGCTTGCTAATATCTTCTCTCGAGGACTACTGCTTTTTGATCAAAAGCTTCTTCAAAGCATTTTAGCCATCGATTTGCTTGGAAGCGCATTACTTCCACAATTAGTTCATCTTTAGACGGAAAATATCGATAAAACGTTCGCCTAGCAATATTTGAATTGGCAATTACCTCATTTATGCTCACCCCATTAAAACCTTTTTCATAAAACAATTCGGCTGCTGTAATCAAAATGCGATCGCGTAGCTGATGTCTTGTAGACTTATCCCGCAACTTGGAACAATTCTGTTGGCGTTGCTGATTAGTTTCGCCCGTCATAAAATAATATGTAGACAATTTAGTCTACTTAGTAGTATATTAAAATGCAGCATTATAGAACATTCTTCGGCTTCTAATCAACGAAGCTATATTTAGAGTGTTTCATTTTACCTGTGTTTGACAACAGTCTACAGAATTGATCGCCAGGGAACTACACGATGACAAAAGAAAAACGCCTCGAAATCGGATTATTTGTCATGCGTTTGAGTATTGGAATCTTTTTTCTAGCTTTAATATTACAAAATTTCTTAACAACTCAACCATCTTATCTACTAGTGTTTTTTGCAGCAGTTTTGCTCATAGTCTTCCTCAGTGGTTTGGATAAAAAATTTTCTTATGCTGGGTTAATAGGTATTCAATTAGCTTCAGCAGTGTCTATGTATAATGTAATCCTAGACCCTCTCCAACTGAATTATATTTTATTTTGGACACATATTCCAGTAATAGGAGCTTTGATTGGATTATTTTTGTTGCGAGAACACGATCAATTTTTGGCTTTTAATCAGAAGGGAAATAAGAATTCAAGTAATTCAGATAAATGTTATTGGCAGTATCAACAAAGAATCTTAGATATTTTATCATCTCTGAGTCATCGCACGGGTGAATTTAGCGTATATGTAAAAGAAATTGTTAATGGTGTTGGTGAATTAATTAATGTTGATTTCTCTGTTATCACTATTTGTCAAGAAGGTTTTATTCAAATATTAGCTAGTAATATAAAAATAGGTGAGGATAATGGCAATCATTCGTTACACGGTAAATTAACTGGTACTGTTATAGAGACTGGTCAATCTCTGGTTGTTGAAGATACAAAAACCTCTAAAGAATATGGTCAAGCACCAGCAGGATGTCGCGCATATTTGGGAATACCTTTACGGACTTCTCAAGGAAAAGTTATAGGTACAATTTGTTGTTTTCATCATACACCGCGTCGATTTTCTGTTCAAGAAGTAGCAATTGTGGAATTATTTGCCGAGCGAGCAGCAACAGCAATTGATAATCATCAACTTTATCAACAACAAAAAGAATTTAATCAAATATTAAAAACAGAAGTAAATACTAAAACAGAAGAGTTACGAGCAGCGCAAGCTCAACTTGTCGAACAAGAACGTTTAGCAGCGATTGGTGAATTCGCGGCTTCTATTATTCACGAAATTCGTAATCCTTTTTCTACAATCAAATTAGTTTTGGAGTACTTTAATAAACTTGATTTATCCTTCGAGGTTAAAAAGCGATTAATTTTAGCAGTCGATGAAGCAAAGCGCTTAGAAAAATTATTAGCAGAAATATTACTTTATGCGAAACCACAGATTTTAGAGGTTTCAGAAATTGATCTCAATCAATGTATTCAAAAAGTGTTGGACTTACAACGAAATGTACCTGGAATAATTAATAAACATATTAAATTTTATCCTGCAATAACTGCACCAAAAATACAGGGTGATGAAGATAAAGTTAAACAAGTATTAATTAATATTATCCAAAATGCTTGTGAAGCTGTAGGTTCTGGAGAAAAAGTTGAATTGCAGGTATCTACTAATCTGAAGAAAAAAGAAGTTTACATTAAAGTTAGTAATGGTGGCGAACCTATACCACCGGAAAATTTACCATTATTAACTCAGCCTTTTTTTTCTACAAAATATTCTGGAACTGGCTTAGGATTAGCTATTACTAAAAGGATTGTAGAAGCACACAATGGAGAGTTTTTGATTGAATCTAATACTGAAATAGGTACTTTAGTCACAGTGAAACTACCAATTATTTGAGGATAAACAGATGAATAATTGCTCGATTCATGTTTATTTATTTACTTTGATGATAAGGATTATATGATGAGCGAACATATCATTTTGGTCGAAGATGAAATTAAATTAGCTCAATTTTTAGAAATGGAATTAAATAGCAACGGTTATACTGTTAGCGTCGCTCATGATGGAATCACAGGATTAATGTTGACGCGAGAATCAACTCCCGATTTAATCATGTTAGATTGGATGCTCCCTGGTTTAAGTGGAATCGAGCTTTGTCGTCGTTTACGAACCACAGGAAACAAAATTCCCATAATTTTACTCACCGCTAAGGATGAAGTCACTTCACGGGTTACAGGTTTGGATGCTGGGGCTGATGATTATGTAATCAAACCCTTTAGTATTGAGGAAATTCTCGCTAGAATTCGCGCTCATTTACGTCGTGCCACCAAAGAAAATAACCGCTATTTATTGATATTTCAAGATTTGAGTTTAAATCGTCAAACTCGTCAAGTTTTTCGCGGTGATAGAGCAATAGAATTGACGGTAAAAGAGTTTGACTTACTCGAATATTTGATGAGCAATCCCCGTCAAGTATTTACAAGAGACCAAATTTTAGAAAAAGTTTGGGGTTATGATTTTCTTGGCGATTCTAACGTTATTGAAGTTTATATACGGTATCTACGTCTTAAACTCGAAGAAAATCATGAAAAACGCTTAATTTACACGGTGCGTGGTGTAGGTTATGTATTGCGTGATCAGTAGTTAATTGAGCAATTTTAGCAATAATATATCAAAATTAAAAATTACTCTGAAACAATATCGGAAATAATTTATCGTCTCACAATGCATCTATCTGAAGTTATAAAAAAATAAAATCGATTGGAAGTAGTGTTTTGATCATTAACTCATTAAAATCGACTCTGATAAGGGGAGAGAAATCGGATTTCTAAAAGAAACCCGACTTCTGGGTGTAAACTATGAATTACAAATTACGACCATGGGTTATCAACCAATCGAAAATTACGGCATTATCGGCAATATGCATACCACCGCTTTGGTGGGGATGAATGGTTCCATCGATTGGTTTTGCTACCCCAGACATGATTCCCCAAGCGTTTTCGCTGCCATACTCGATACAAATAAAGGTGGACATTTCAGTATTTCACCTACAATTTGCGATCGCGCTCACAAACAATTTTATTGGCCAGAAACTAACGTTTTAGTAACTCGCTTTCTGGCTGATTGTGGTGTCGGACAAGTGATCGATTTTATGCCTGTAGGATTATCTGACGGCGAAGACGGTTATCATTGGTTGGTGAGGCAGGTAAGCGGCATCCGCAGCAGTATGAAGTTTCGCATGGAGTGTTATCCTGCTTTTAATTATGCTCGCGATCGCCATTCTATGGAGCTTAGTGAAGGTGGTGTAATTTTCAAATCATCCGATTTAAATTTAGGATTAGTTACTGATATCCCTCTGAAGCAGGATGACAAAGGTGTTTTTGCAGAGTTTACTTTGGCTGCGGGAGAATCGGCAGTATTTATATTACGTGAAGTTGATTGCCAGCAAGGTTGTGGTTTACCGCTGAATCCAGAAGAAACTATGCAGATATTTGAAGATACTGTAGATTACTGGCACCATTGGATTTCTAAGTGTACCTATAAAGGTCGATGGCGCGAAACTGTAGAGCGTTCGGCGTTAATGTTAAAATTACTTACCTACGAACCTACAGGAGCAATTATCGCAGCACCAACTTGTGGCTTACCTGAAACATTAGGTGGCGAGCGGAATTGGGATTACCGTTACAGTTGGATTCGCGATGCTGCTTTTACCCTTTATGGATTAATCAGAATTGGATTTACAGAAGAAGCAGGAAAATTTATCGATTGGATCATATCCCTTTGTCCTTCAGATTCAGAAGCAGATTCGCAATTGCAGATAGTATATGGTATTGATGGTAGAACAGACCTTAAAGAAGAAGTTTTAGACCATTTAGAAGGATATAAGGGTTCATTTCCCGTTCGTATTGGTAATGGTGCTTACAATCAAACCCAACTTGATATTTATGGCGAGTTGATGGATGCTGTTTATCTTTATGATAAGTATGGAAGCCCGATATCTTATGAGACATGGATTAACTTACATAAGTATATAGATTGGGTTTGTGAAAACTGGCACATAAAAGACCACGGTATTTGGGAAACTAGAGACGAAAAACAAGACTTTGTTTATTCCAAGTTAATGTGTTGGGTGGCACTCGATCGAGGTTGCGTTTAGCTCAAAAACGTTCCCTTCCCGCAAATAGTGAAAAATGGCTGAAAGTTCGCGATGAAATATACATGAGTATCATGGAAAAAGGATGGTGTGAGGAAAAACAAGCTTTTGTTCAGTATTACGGCAGCCATACCTTAGATGCGAGCAATCTGATCATGCCCCTAGTACTTTTTATATCACCAACCGACCCCAGAATGTTGAAAACACTTGATGCAATAATGCAATCGCCACAACAAGGAGGGTTGTTATCCAACAGTTTAGTATTCCGTTACAACACCGAAGATTATCGCGACGGGTTAGATGGTGAAGAAGGAAGCTTTAACCTGTGTACATTTTGGTTAGTAGAAGCCTTAACCCGTGCTGGGAAAGAAAGAGATTCCCAACGATTAAACAAAGCAAGGTTAATCTTTGAAGAAATGCTAAGTTATGCTAATCATTTGGGATTGTATGCAGAAGAAACAGGTACAAGCGGTGAAGCATTAGGGAACTTTCCCCAAGCCTTTACCCATTTATCATTAATTAGCGCCGCCTATAATTTAGATCGTTCCATTTGATAAGATAGGGAGTAGGGAATAGGTAATTGGGAATAGGTAATAGGTAATTGGGAATAAGTAATTGGGAATAGGGAATAGGTAATAGCTATATAACTGAACAGTAAATATACAATTAATGAATACTTGCATACTTAGAAAGACAATTCCTAATTCCATGTTATCCACAGACACACTCCTAACTCCTAACTCCTAACTCCTAACTCCTAACTGCTAACTCCTAACTGCTAACTCCTAACT
>JAAUSO010000126.1 GCA_012033205.1 Richelia sp. SL_2_1
TCCCAACTCCTAACTCCCAACTCCCAACTCCTAACTCCCAACTCCTAACTCCCAACTCCCAACTCCTAACTTTTCCCCGTTCCCACGCTGTAGGATCGAGCAAGCGTTATACTCTATTTTAAAAGCGCTTTTTTACACCCCATATCATATTTTATTTACTTCAATGAGTCTAAACTTTCGTTTTGCGATCGCTAGCGATTTACACGTTGCGCTTCCCCATACTATTTGGGATCATCCGAGTCGCTTTCATCTGGTGGAAGTTAGTATCCCGGCTTTTGATAGTGTATTGGAACATTTGACACAATTAGATTTAGATTTTCTTTTACTACCGGGAGATTTAACTCAACACGGGGAACCAGAAAATCATACCTGGTTGCAAGAACGTTTGGCAAAACTGCCTTTTCCGACTTATGTGATACCGGGTAATCATGATGTTCCTGTTCTCAATGCCAACGAGCAATCCATCGCTTTTAGCGAATTTCCCCAGTTCTATCGTAAATTTGGTTATGAACATACAGAAGAGCTTTACTATACTTGTAAATTACTACCGTCGGTTAGGCTAATTGCTCTTAATTCTAATAACTTTGATGACGAAGGTAAGCAGATAGGACGTTTAGATGATATTCAGTTGCGCTGGTTAGAAAAGGTTTTAGCAGCAGCTAGGGAAGAATTAATTTTAGTCATGGTTCATCATAACGTAGTCGAGCATTTGCCCAACCAAGCTCGTCACCCGATGGCACACCGCTATATGTTAGATAATGCAGCGGAACTCTTACAAATTCTCAGACGTTACAACGTTCAATTAGTCTTTACCGGACACCTACATATCCAAGATATTGCTTACAACAATAATGTATATGACATTACCACAGGTTCTTTAGTCAGTTATCCCCATCCTTATCGGTTATTGGAGTATCATCAGGATAAACACGGTCAAGGTAGGTTACAAATCTCATCTTGCAAAGTAGAATCAGTTACTAATTTTCCCCACTTACAGCAAACTTCGCGGCAATGGATGGGCGATCGCAGTTCTCCGTTTATCGTCAAATTACTAACTTTACCCCCACTAAATCTCACCGAAGAAACAGCCGAACAACTAGCCCCTAGATTACGAGACTTTTGGGCGAATATTGCTGCTGGAGATGCCTTATTTGAATATCCCGAATTTCCCGAAAAAGTACGTCTTCATTTTGAAAAATACGGTGCAGTTACTTCTGATGGTTATCGCTCATTTATTGATAATCATGCCACCTTGCTGCTTTAAGGAGGAGATGGAGGGAGAGGGGGAACACGGATTGAAAGGGATTCCACGGATTTCACGGATTGAATTACTCATTACTCCGCTCTCAGTTCCTAATGGACAAAGGTGTATGGGAATACGCAGAATAAATCGGCACTTTGATAAAATTTTTAATCAGTAATACTAAGAATATAATAATGTTAAAAAAAATAGCACCTGGTATTTATTTGGGAATACTACTTGCTGTAAGTCCTAGCGCTATCGGTGAAAATAATAGTCTCAATAATAATATTAATTACCTTTTCGATAAGTCCAATAAAAAAGAAATTGATGTCACTAAAATATCTATAGGTGGTATCAAACTGGGGATGCAGGAAAAGGAACTGATTCAAAAATTAGGTAAACCCAAAAGCCGAACTATCAAATATGACGATGGTTGTTATAATTCATATGTTACAACGTGGAAATATGATGGATTAGAGATTACAGGACTTTCTGATACTAATAATCCCAGCCAAAGTCGAGTAGAGTCAATGTTTACTTTTAGTTCCCGTTATCCTACCGAAAAAGGGATAAAAGTTGGCGATAATATTAGTAAAGCTCAAAAGGCATATTTTAATTTATTATCACAATTTAATCGAAGAAAAGATTTAGATTATTTAGGATATTATACTAGTGAATTTCATGGCGGTTTATCATTTTCTAGTGATAAACAAAAATCATTAAACAAATTAGCTTGGTGGCAGCATCTTGTTAAAATTAAGTTTTGATAGTCTACGGTTGTAAAACGCGAAAATTTTATCAGAGGATATTTATCAAGTCGAAGGTGGTATAAAAGTCATTCTGTAGCTTGATTCGTCCAAGGAGTTCCATAGATAAGTTAATACTCAGCGTTGATTGTATAGGTTAAAAATATGATTGTAGTGCGGGCATCCTGCCCGCTTTGTATATACAATTTAGAGGCTTTAAATTCTTAGAAGTCAGTGGCAAGATTTGTAATTTTAGCGAAATAGAACATAACATTATTTAATATTGAGTTTTGTCGCAGTTACCAGATAACAGCGATAATTTATTAATTAGAATAAATCATGAAATCAGTAAATACTACATTTCCCAACGAAAAATTACCAATGACCACCAAACGCCAATACCACATTATTACCTTCGGTTGCCAAATGAACAAAGCCGATTCAGAACGCATGGCTGGCATCTTAGAAGACATGGGTTTTGAGTGGTCGGAAGACCAGTATGACGCAGACGTGGTAATTTGCAATACTTGCTCTATACGGGATAACGCTGAACAAAAAGTATATTCTTATTTGGGCAGACAAGCCAGACGGAAACGGCAAAAGCCAGATTTAACTTTGGTGATAGCAGGTTGTGTAGCTCAGCAGGAAGGAGAAACTTTATTACGACGGGTTCCAGAATTGGATTTGGTCATGGGACCACAACACGCTAACCGTTTACAGGATTTACTGGATCAAGTGTTTGATGGCAGCCAAGTTGTGGCAACCGAGCCAGTCCAGATCATGGAGGATATCACCAAGCCGCGTCGGGATAGTAAGGTCACAGCTTGGGTAAATATAATTTACGGCTGTAACGAACGCTGTACTTATTGTGTAGTTCCCAGCGTCCGGGGTGTAGAACAATCGCGGACACCACAAGCAATTCGCGCTGAAATGGAAGAGTTGGGCAGACAGGGTTACAAGGAAATTACTTTACTCGGTCAAAATATTGATGCTTACGGACGAGATTTACCAGGATTAACACCAGAAGGTCGGCGCGAGAATACTTTGACTGATTTGCTTTATTACGTTCATGATGTACCGGGTATCGAAAGAATCAGATTTGCTACTTCTCATCCCCGTTATTTCACGGAACGATTAATTAAAGCTTGTGCTGAGTTACCCAAGGTTTGCGAGCATTTTCATATACCCTTCCAGTCGGGAGACAACGAAATTTTGAAACGTATGGCAAGGGGTTATACCCATGAGAAATACCGGAGAATTATTGATCAAATTCGCGAGTATATGCCAGATGCTTCAATTACTGCTGACGCAATTGTTGCTTTTCCTGGAGAGACAGAAGAACAGTTTCAAAAGACAATGCAGCTAACAGAAGATATTAGTTTCGACTTATTGAACACTGCTGCATATTCACCACGTCCCAATACACCAGCAGCGGAATGGTCAGAACAATTGAGCGAAGAAGTCAAAAGCGATAGATTACAACGGTTAAATCACCTGGTAAACATCAAAGCTGCCGAACGATCGCAACGTTACATGGGACGTATTGAAGAAGTATTGGTGGAAGATGAGAATCCTAAAGATCGAAATCAGGTGATGGGACGTACTCGCGGCAATCGTCTCACCTTCTTTGCTGGAGATATCAAAGAACTCAAAGGTAAAGTTGTGCAAGTAAAAATTACCGTCGTGCGTGCGTTTAGTTTAACAGGAGAATGTGTTTCTGATTGTTGTTAAATCGAGCCATTTTACGTAAATACTGATAAAACTATCATTTTCAAAAAAATACTAGTAAACCAACAATTATTCATCTATATTGTTAACATTCTAGCTTTTGATCCCAAATGAAGAGTTATCAGTACTTACAAAAAAGAAAGTTAAATACTTTCTGGAGAAGATTTTATTATTTTATTGTCTCGATTACGCTGTATTTTTTACTTACTATTGTTCCTTTCTCTACAGTTAATGCTCAAGTACCCGTTCCCACACCTACAGAAACTCCTGCTGCTATCAATAAAGGTTCATTAGTAGAATTAGGAGGAGAAGAATTATTTAGAATTCGAGCAGGAGTAGGAGCATTTTCCAGCGAAGAACGTGCTGAAGCGGTGAATAATCGGATTACAAAACTGGCGGAAGATCCAAGCATTGCAGTAGAAAAAATTACCATTGACGACCAAAAGCAAACTACTAATTTAACAGTAGAAAAGCGTGTATTACTAACTATAACAGATGCAGATGCAAGACTCGCCGATCAATCCCGACAAGAGTTGGCTCAAAACTATCAAGAAAAAATTCAACAAGTAGTAGCGAAATATCGGATCGAACGCAGTCCAGATTATATTCGTCAAGGGATAATTCGCAGCGCGATCGCAACTGCTATTCTTGTAGGAACTTTGATTATATTTGCCTTTTTCTTTCCTTGGCTTTATGGAAAAGTCAACAATTTAGAAGGTGCGCGAATTCCAGCAGTGAGAATTCAAGGTTTTGAACTTTTAGCTGCGACCCGAGTTTCTCGGTTGTTAGTTAGTTTACTCAAATTAGTCCGATTTTGCTTAACTTTGGGGACAATTATAATATATGTACCCTTTGTAATGAGTTTCTTTCCTTGGACTAGGCAAATTAGTTTCAGGGTATTTAGATATTTTTTACTAGCAGCAGAAACTTCCTGGGAAGCATTTATAAGTTATTTACCGAATTTGTTTGCTCTGAGTATTATTTTATTTATTACTTATTATTTTATTCGCTTAACTAGAAGATTTTTTACATCTATAGGTAATGGAAGTTTTACTCTTCAAGGATTCTATCCAGAATGGTCGGAACCTACTTTCAAATTATCGGTATTTTTAATTATTATTCTGGCGGCAGTAATTGCCTTTCCTTATCTACCCGGATTTGGTTCTCCAGCATTTCAAGGAATATCATTATTTTTGGGTTTACTATTATCTTTAGGTTCTACTGTCGTTGTTGCTAATGTTGTCGCTGGAATTATCTTAATTTACACCCGCGCTTTTCAAATTGGAGACAGAGTAAAAATCGGTGATGCTATTGGCGATATCGTCGAAAAAACTTTATTTGTAACTCGGATTCGTACTGTCAAAAATGTAATAATTACTCTTCCTAATTCCAGCGTTTTTACCAGTCAAATCATTAATTATACTGCCGCTGAATTAGACCCCAATAAAGCACCATTAATTCTACATACCACTATAACTTTAGGTTATGACGTACCTTGGCGTAAAGTGCATCAAGTATTAATTGAAGCTGCTAACTCGACGCAATATATTCTTGCCGAGCCGCTACCTTTTGTATTACAAACAAGTTTAGATGACTTCTATGTCAGTTATGAATTAAATGCATTTACTCGCAATCCGAGTATAATGGCTCGCATTTACTCAGAAATGCATCAAAATATTCAAGATAAATGTAACGAAGCCGGAATAGAAATTCTTTCACCGCATTATTCTGCCGTGCGAGACGGTAGCCAAATTACGATTCCAGAAGACTATCTTCCTCAAGATTATACGGCACCAGGTTGGAAAGTTTTTACTCAAGGAAACATACTTGATTTATTAAATAACCAATCTTTGACTTCCAAGCATAATTCACCGAAAGAAGGGAAGGAGTAAAAAGTTAGGAGTTAGGAGTTAGGAGTTAAGATGTAGAGACGTAGCAATGCTACGTCTTTAGAAATTATTTCAGATTTTGATTTTCTCACCATTTTCAATTTTTAAATAATGCTAATAATGCTAAAAAACTTATTCCGGCGCTGCTTTGTAATTATAATTTTATTATTAATTGGAATCGGATTAAATACCCAATCATCGACAGCTATGCTGCGACAGCACCATGATGCACCGGGAGTTTTACGCTACCATTCCCAAGTATCTATTAAGGATAAGCAACAATATTCTTGGCAAGTCTTACTTTTTAAAAAGATTAATCCTGGTGCAAAACAGAATTAAATTTAAGATTAGTTGGCTTTCCTGGTGTATTTGAATTTGCTCATCCTCATTCCTTAGAAATTATTACAGCATCAGGTAAATTACTCGCCGTACCCGATGTTTTTGCCGCATCATCTCCATCTGCAAATGTTGGAGAATATAATTTAACTGATGTTTTACCGAAGTTAACTACAATAGAATCATTGCAATTAAATTTACCATTATTAGATGGCGAAAAGAAGATTTTAGAAATTCCTCAATCTGTTGTCATGGAATGGCAATTGTTAGTTACTGAAGTTGATTGAGATATATAAGTACTTACGCAAAATTAATTGTATATTGTCATTGCGAGGAACGAAGCAATCCCAATAACTTGAAGCTTTTAGAATGTTAAATTAATTTTGTACGACTACTTAGGACTTACGCACAAGTAAGTAGGTAGACATAATTAAATATAAAATGAAACCTCACCCTCAATCCCTCTCCTTAATAAGGAGAGGGAGCAGTACGGCAGGGTGAGGTTTTATATTTAATTCGACCCAGTTACTTAACATAATTACAGTCATTGCGACGATTTTTGTAATCTCAAACATTAGAGCGTAACAACTGCGTAAATCCACCATTTCACATCTGAGCAAAATGTGATTGCAACTTATCATGGATAAATGTAAAACGTCCGCCGACTTGATCGATCAATTTGCGATCGTCTGCGTATTTTAGAAAACGGGCATAGTTCCAGGGAATTGAGCGGTTTTTCCAGAGGATGAGACGGAGGGAGAAGTGTTGAATTACCGGGATTCCGGCGAAAGTGATGCCAAATAATAATGCTGTTCCAAGCCCGAATAGCACTAAACCCAATATATTTATATTTGCGCTTAGAATGTGGAGAACTGAAAAAAATAATAATATCGTTAGTGGTAAAGCTATCAAAGTGAAAATAATAGTATTTTTCGTAGATTTTTTAATACCTGTATTCGCATCATTTTTATTAATTAATTCACTTCCCTTTAGCCCAGAAGCTAGCCCAACAATTAGCCCAGAAATTAGCCCAAAAATTAGCCCGTAAATTAGCCCAGTAATTAGCCCAAGAATTAGCCCAGAAATTAGCCCAAAAATCAAACAAGACTTAATATCGAAACCTATTTTTAAAGTTTCAACTGTTTCTATTTTATGTTCAAACAATGAAACTAGCCCATAAATTAGCCCAAAAATTAGCCCAAAAATTAGCCCAAGAATTAGCCCAAAAATTAGCCCACCGATTAGCCCAAAAATTAGCCCAAAAATTAGCCCACCGATTAGCCCAACAACCAACGAATATAATATTCTTTGCCTCCGATTATCTAAATAACTCGGCTGCATCTTCTCAATATAAAACTCCTTTAACTTCTGCTCCTTCATCGTCTTCGCTAACCATATTAACCAGCGCTTAACATCCTCAGCTTTATAACCTTTCCTATCGTGATATTCTCCCAAACGCTTTTCTATATATTGATTGAACAATTCCTGGCGACATTTCTCTTGATATTTTTGTTTCTCATCTTCCGAATTAAATCGCTTACTTTTACTCACTAAACCATCTGGATAAGCAACGGGAATCAAATTTAAAAATAACGGTGTTTTTGCTAGCTCTCCCAAACCATCAGCATCATTTCTTATTCCTTCCCATAAATGCTTACACCCCAACTCTCGTAAATAACGTTGAATTTGTTGTTCGCTCAACGGTTGTAAACAAACAGCACCGCGTAAGTTATTTAATATTGTTTCACCTTGTTGATATTCTTCCTCGCGACAACAAACAACTAAAGGTAATAAATTAGAATTGCTTTGCAAAAATTCGTTAATTTTATCAATACATATTCTTTGTCGAGTTAAACCCAATTCATCCAAACCATCTAGCATCGGTACAAGTTGTTCTGTACTCAACCACTCACGACTGATTTTTTCGGGTATGTTGTAACGAAATTTTAAATCAGCTTGTAACCAATTACTGATAATTTGTTGATCATCGCGCCAGTTTGTCAGTTCAAACAGCACCGGAATCGGATTAGCTGAATTATCTTGAGCGCGTATAATCAAATCTCTGGCTAATTCAAGTAATAAAGTAGTTTTCCCCGCACCGGGATTACCTAAAATTAATAATCTTCCTGCTATATCTGATTCGTCGAAAGCTTCGATTATCGGTTTTCCTGCTTCTAATTGAGTTTTTCTAATCCCGAATACTTCTAAATTTCGCAACGGTTGAAGTAATTTATCTTTTAAAGAAGGTTGATTGTTAATTATGGAAGCATTTACAGAATTTCTCCCAACTGCTTCTCCTCTCTCTTCCGTGGCAATACGAATTATTTTATTATGATGCAGCGAGTCATTTAACCGTTTTTCGACATCAATCTTCATCACTTTTAATAATTCTCGCCGCCAATCGTCCGGGGATTTTAATTCTGTTGTAGTATTATCATTGCTGCTATGATCTGCTGTGGTTTTTCTGAGCATCCAAATTAGTTTGAATGTATGCCAAATCAAAAACACCGAAGTTAAAACACCTACAGTTGCAAGCAAAACCTCTAGTTGAAGGCTTTTATCGTTTGTCGTATTCCACAAGCTGTAAATTCCTACCAATACAACAGTTTCAATCGTCAGTTTGACAACTAAAATGTTTTTACCGGGAAATTGTTTGATTGCAGGTAATTGATTGATTAAATACCCAACAACAGAAGTTAGTAAAACACCACATAAAGCGATAACAAGGGGATGATTAAACATTTTTAGCCTAAATTGCTATATGGAGGCAGCTTGATTAAAGATACATCAGTCATTCAGTATATTCTGGGTGTGTTTACAATATCTTTATTAAATAGGTATTTATATTTTATGTATAAGGCGATCGCCATAAATCATTTAATTTAAATTATTAAATTCCTTAACTCATAAGTGTCGTTCACTGATACACTTGAACATTCAATCTCCTGCATTAACCTGCGCCTATGGTTCATATAAAGCGCGTGGAACTCACCAATTTCAAATCTTTCGGTGGTACTACTTCCGTACCGTTACTGCCGGAATTTACGGTGATTTCTGGTCCCAACGGTTCGGGTAAGTCAAATATCCTTGACGCGCTGCTATTTTGTTTGGGACTTTCTAGTTCTAAGGGTATGCGTGCTGACAGACTCCCAGATTTAGTTAATACTAATCAGGTGAGTAAGTCTCGTGCGACTGTGGAAGCTAGCGTGACTGTATCCTTTGATTTATCGGATTATGATGCCGATGCGTTTCATGATCAGCCAATTATTTCTACTATTGTGGTAGAAAATGAGGAAGAATTAGACGCAGATCAGGAAGATTCGATGGAAGAGGAAGCGGAGGAAGAGGAAGAAACCGCGATCGAGGAAGACGAGGAAATTAGAAATCGTCGCGAACAAATCAAAGCTAAACCTGGTGATCCAGAATGGAGTGTTACCCGCAGGTTGAGGGTGACAAAGCAAGGAACTTATTCATCAAGTTATTACATTAACGGTATTGCCTGTAACTTAACCGAGCTACACGAAGAGTTAAGCAGCATCCGAATTAATCCCGAAGGCTATAACGTTGTTTTGCAAGGGGATGTTACCAGCATTATTTCGATGAAATCTCGTGAAAGAAGAGAAATTATCGATGAATTGGCTGGAGTTGCAGCGTTTGATCGGAAAATTATTCAAGCCAAAAGTACTTTAGAAGAAGTTAAAGAGAAAGAAGATAGCTGTCGGATTATTGAAACGGAATTAACAGCGCAATGCGAACGACTTTCCCAAGATAAAGCCAAAGCCGAGAAATATCAAAGATTGCGAGTTGAGTTTTTAGAGAAGCAGAAATGGGAAGTTGTGCTGTCTTGGAGAACTTTGCAGGGACATCAAGAAAGATTATCCCAGCAAATTCAAGATGGCGATCGCCAACTCTCAGAAAATTCTCAGCAGTTGGGTGTGGTAAATAGCAATATTCAAGAAAAAAATCAGCAACTTGAGGAGTTAAATGCTCATGTCAAAGCTTTAGGAGAGGAAGAGCTTTTAGCAGTACAGTCGCAGCTAGCAACTCAAGATGCAGAATACAAGCAAATTCAGCGTCGTCAACGGGAATTACAAACGTCTCTTACGGAAGCTGTTGTCAAAACAACCCACACTCAGCAGGAAATTCAGCAATATCAGAATTCTTTGACACAATTCGCGCAGCAGAAGGATGCAGAAACGCAAAATACCACATCCTTACAACAAGAGCGTGAGTCAATAGGTCAAAATTTAGAAAAATCTCGTGAAGCTGCGACAAATATTGCTTCTGCATCCGAAGCTTGGGTAGTACAGCAGACAAATTTAAACCGTCAAATTGAAACTGTACTGCAAACTTTAGAACCCCAACGTAGCGAAAGAGCGCAGTTACAGGAAAGGAATAGTCAGCTACTTACTCAAATTCAAGAACAAACCGAGTTAGTGGAAAGTTTAGAACCGCAATTAACTGAAAAACAAACTCAGTTAAATCAACTTGAAACCGATTCTAATTCCACCGTCACACCAATTCAAGATTTAGCCGAAAATTTAGCTGCAACCGAACAGGAATTACAAATTCAGCAGCAAACTCAAAAGCGGTTATTACAGGAACTCAGAGACAAACAGCGAACTCTTGATAAATTAGAAGCGCAAGCTCAAGCACAGCAGGAAGCCCAGGGAACCCATGCAAGTCAGATTATTTTACAATCGGGGTTGAGTGGGGTTTGCGGTTTAGTGGCGCAATTAGGAAGGGTAGAACCGAATTTTCAACTAGCTTTAGAAATTGCCGCCGGTGGACGTTTGGGACATATTGTGGTTGAAGATGACAGCGTTGGTGCAGCCGGGATTCAATTACTCAAGCAAAAACGCGCCGGAAGAGCTACTTTTCTACCTTTGAATAAAATTCGTTCGCCGCGTATTTCCGAAGCAAGTAACCTGCGTCACGCAAATGGTTTTATCGATTATGCTGTAAATTTAATTGATTGCGAACCCCGTTACGATGATGTATTTGCTTATGTTTTCGGGAATACGGTGGTTTTTGAAACCGTGAATCAAGCTAGAAACCATTTGGGACAATTTCGGATTGTAACTTTAGAAGGGGAATTGTTAGAAACCAGCGGTGCTATGACTGGTGGTAGCATTACACAGCGATCGACATTACGTTTTGGTACCGTAGAGACGACGGAATCTGAGGAAGTAAAAGCTTTAAAAAACCGTTTGGTAGAAATCGAGCGAGTTTTGCAACGTTGTACCGAAGCAATAACTAATCTTGGGGAAAGAACAAAAGAATTATCTACCCAACTTACGGAAACGCGACAAGGAAAAAGGGAACAGCAGTTACGCGGAGAACAGTTAAAAACAGAAGTCAATAATTTAACTAAACGGGTAGAAGATGCCAAAAAACAACTGTCACAGAATACAGAACGTTTAAATACCGCTCAATCACGTTTGGAAATATTAGAAAGGGAATTACCGACACAAGAGCAACAATTACAACAGTTACGTCAGGAATTAGCCCAGTTAGAAGAATCCCAAACACCGAGTGAATGGCAGCAAATTCAAGCCACAATTAAAAGTCAAGAAATTCTGTTACAGCAGCAAGACGTAGCTTTGAGAGAACAAACAGAAAAATTAAAGAATATCGAAGTTCAACAGCAAGTATTGCAAGAAAAAATTACTGATGCAACACGACGAGTTGAAGAATATCAGCAACAACAAGTAAATCAGCAAAATCAAATTAATAGTCTTAAACAACAAGAAATAACATTAATCGCAGCACTAGCCGAAACTCGTCAACGCATCCAGGAAATGGAAGCCAATTTAGGTGAAGAAAAACAAAAACGCGATACAGTAGAAGCACAATTGCGACAGTTATTATTACGTCAACAACAGTTGGAATGGGAAGTGCAAAAACTGCAAGAAAGCCAACAAAACCGTCGTGAAGAATTAGACCGGGTGTTAGCAGAATTACAAACAATTTCCGGAGAATTACCCAACCCATTACCAGAAGTTCCCGAAAAAGTCGATTTAGAAGAACTCCAAAAAGAATTAAAATCTCTTTCCAAACGCCTACAAGCCATGGAACCAGTCAATATGTTGGCTTTAGAACAATACGATCGCACCCAACAACGTTTAGCAGAACTTAGTGAAAAATTAGAAACATTAGAAGCAGAACGAACCGAATTATTATTAAGAATTGAAAACTTTACTACCTTACGACAAAGAGCTTTTAAAGAAGCCTTTGACGCAGTAAATGAAAACTTTCAGTCAATTTTCGCCGTACTTTCCGACGGTGACGGTTATTTACAATTAGATAATCCCGAAGACCCATTTAATAGCGGCTTAAACTTAGTCGCACACCCCAAAGGAAAGCCCGTACAGCGCTTAGCATCCATGTCAGGAGGAGAAAAATCATTAACAGCATTAAGCTTTATTTTCGCCCTGCAAAGGTATCGTCCATCGCCATTTTATGCATTTGATGAAGTAGATATGTTTTTAGATGGGGCAAACGTAGAACGATTAGCTAAAATGATTAAGCAACAGGCACAACAAGCACAATTTATAGTTGTAAGCTTACGCCGTCCAATGATAGAATCAGCCGAACGTACAATCGGAGTAACTCAAGCCCGTGGAGCTTATACACAAGTTTTAGGGATTAAGTTAAAAACCGACAATACATCTGCTTGATCGATCTGTTAATAATAGTGTATAGATAAACCGGATTCGAGATCGGGACTCGGTATAAAATGACCTCTGAACAAATTATTCGGCGCTCGGACATTTTAAACACCCAAGTCATTACCCGCGACAACGGGAGAAGGCTTGGTATTGTCAATCAATTGTGGGTTGATATTGATAGACGAGAGGTTGTGGCACTTGGTTTACGAGACAGCCTGATCTCCGTTTCTGGAATACCACGATATATGTATTTAAGCAGCGTTGACCAAATCGGTGACGTGATTTTAGTTGGCAACGAAGATGTAATCGAAGATATAGACACCCAACTTTATAGCAACCTAGTCAACTGGGAAGTAATTACCGAAGCTGGGGAAGTGTTGGGTAGAGTACGCGGTTTTAAATTTGACGGTCTTAACGGTAGCATTAAATCTATAGTCATAGCTTCTTTAGGATTACCACAAATACCCGACCAAGTTCTCAGCACCTACGAACTATCAATGGACGAAGTAGTCAGCGTCGGTCCGAATCGACTGATAGTATTTGAAGGAGCAGAAGAACGAGTCACTCAATTAAGTGTTGGTATATTGGAACGCTTGGGTATTGGTAAAGCACCTTGGGAACGCGAAGAGGAAGGTTACAATGTTGCTCCTCGTACCGTAGCACCATCCAATCAACTGCCATCGGGAGTACCTTTAGAAGCTCCCCAACCGAGAGTTCGTCGTCCAGAGCCTGTAGCAGAAGAAGTTTGGACGGAAGACGACACTTACGAGGAAGCTCCCCGTCGTCGTGCAATGGAAGCACGTCCCTACGAAGAAACCGTTCGCTATGAAGAAGAGCCAGACGACAACTGGAGTGAAGCTACTGGTAAAGATACGTATCAAACACCATCACCCCAGCCTTACCCAACTGCTGCATACGAAGACTACGAAACCTACGACGATGACTTAGACAAAGACGCTTGGGAAGAAGAGGAAGCACCAAAACCAATTATTATTCCCAAGAAAGTTAAAGAAAAACAGCCAGAATATGAAGAAGAAGGTGGATATTAATGTAGAGACGTAGCAGTGCTACGTCTGTACGGGAGTTAGGAGTTATTTCTGGCTCCTATTTTTTTTAGTAGTCAATGTAATATTGTAGGTTGGGTTGAACGGAGTGAAGCCCAACGCTGATGTTGGGTTGCGCTTTGTCCTTACGGATACGCTTCGCGAATCTGCGCTTACGCACACGCTTAACCCAACCTACCAAGAGGTTATCTTAACCTGTGTAACAGAATGAAAAATAGCGCAAAATCATTGAGATTGCTTCGTTTCACTCGCAATAACATACCTTAATTTTTTTACGCTGACTTACTTAATTCAACTAAAAACAATATAAAATACCTAACAAAACAACGCGCTTCATCCAAAAATTTATGTTGGGTTACGACGCGATATAAATTATAAGGTTAATCATTATCTTTTCGTGCGTCTAACCCAACCTACAACTAATATATTCAAGTAATTTTGAGTAGTAGCAGTAGGTTGGATGGAAAGGGCTACAAGTAAAGAATTATTGCAGGATAATCCCATATACCAAAGTTTACTCATTTAAATGCATATGCTGTTTGTACTTTCACCTATATATTAGTGTGACCGATTAAATCTGTACCAGCAGTACAGAACTCATAAGTGAGGGAAGGATGACAGAAGAAAATCGCAGTGTCGAAATTGGTCGGGATGTGAAAGAAAGTGTAATTATTCCCGGTAATAGCAATACTGCGACTATCACCATCACCAATTACTATTACAGCGAACAGATAACAGCTTTACCTGTTGAATCTACTGATGCTGCTGAGAACAATCTCCTTTGCCCTTATCGTGGTTTGTTTCATTTTGGTCCCGATGATGCGGATGTTTTCTTTGGACGTGAGGTATTTGTAGAAGAACTATTTATTGCAACTCAAACCCGCAAATTTATACCCGTGTTGGGCGCGTCGGGAAGTGGTAAATCTTCGGTGGTGTTGGCGGGATTAGTGCCAAAATTGCAAAATGAAGGTCATTGGTTATTTACTCATTTTCGTCCTGGCTCAGATCCTTTTCATGCTTTAGCTGAGGCGTTAGTTCCACTTTATACATCTGGCGATTCTACTACACAGATAATTCAAACTAGCAAGTTAGCAAAATCCTTGGGGAATGGTGATATCACTCTTCCTAATATACTTTCCCATATCCAGCGCCAGCATCCCAATCATCGGGTGTTGTTGATTGCCGACCAATTTGAAGAAGTTTACACTCTATGCACGGATCTGAAAATTCGCCGTAGTTTTTTAGACACGTTATTAGCTAGTTTTCAATCTTCACCTTCCCTAGCCCAAGACAATCATGTGCTAGTTGCAACAATGCGGGCGGATTTCTTAGGGAATGCCCTCTCCTATCGTCCATTTGCAGATGTATTACAAAATGCTGACATTAAGCTGGGACCAATGAACCGTGAGGAACTTACACAGGTAATTGAAAAGCCTAGTGAGAAGTTGGGAGTAACTTTTGAAGCTGGATTAGTACAACGCATTTTGGATGACGTGAAAGATGAACCGGGAAATTTACCTCTTTTGGAGTTCGCATTAACGGAATTGTGGAAACGGCGCAGGGGTAAACAGTTAACTCATGCTGCTTATGAAGAAATTGGCGAGGTAAAAGGTGCCTTGGCTCGTCATGCTGATGAAAATTATCGTAAATTGAGTAAAACTGAGCAAGAACAGGTACAGCGAATTTTTATCCAATTAGTCCGTCCAGGAGAAGGTACAGAAGATACGCGACGATTGGCAACTAAAGCCGAATTGAGTCAAGCAAGCTGGGGATTAGTAAACCAGTTAGCGGATGCGCGATTAGTGGTAACAAGTCGTAATGCTGATAATCAAGAGACAGTAGAGGTTGTCCATGAGGCATTGATTCGTAACTGGGGTGAATTACGGCAATGGATGGACACAGACAGGAGTTTTCGGGCTTGGCAAGAGGGACTGCGTTCTCGAATACATCAATGGGAAGAGACGCAACGGGATGAAGGGGCATTGTTGCGGGGTGCAGCGTTGGCGGAGGCGGAAGAAAAGCTCAAACAGCGTCAAGATGACCTTGCTCTGCTTGAGCAAGAGTTTATTAAGAAAAGTATAATACTCAGAGATAGAGAAGAAAAGCAACGGGAACGTGCAAGACGACGGACTATTTTAGGACTGACCGTGGGTTTTGTTTTAGCTTTGGGATTATCTGGTTTTGCAATGATACAGACAAGAGAAGCAAATTTACAGACAAGAGAAGCAAAACGTAGATTAGACTGCACAAAAGTGATGTACAGCGCACTACCCAGAGCAGAGGAGCTACAATATGAAAGATTAGCGATGGAGGTTGTGAAATGTATTGAGGGAAGGTGAAAATGATAATCGTTTCGTAGATACATTCCAATCTACATTTAGTACATTAACATATAGGCGTTTAAGTTCCTTGTTGAGATTTGTAAATAGAAACTTTTTTACGAAAACGTAGAATTCGATACCTGGCACCTAAAGATCGCTATTTTTTTGGAAAAACTGTATCGCTATTTTAAGGGGAACTGCTGGAGTTATTAAATCTCCTAAAATTTCCCCGCTTCCTTTCATTGCTCCAAAAGCTGTACGTTTGGGTTGAGTTGTCGCAGGAGATATAATTACTAATGGTTTGCCCTCATGGATAACAGTTAAGGGTGTTTTAGTACGTTGTACTTCTGTAAATAATTTCTGGAGATTTTCAGGTAATTCGTTGGTACTAATTTGTTGCATTTTTGGGTTTAAGTAGGTTGGTTCATCTTGATTAAGTAGTCGTGCAAAATTAATTGTACATTGTCCGAAGGCAGATAGCGGAACCATGCAACCGCAAAGTGCTGCGATTGCTTCTCTACGAGACGCTACGCGAACGCTTCGCTCGCAATGACAATTTTTCGCATAAGTCCTTAAAAAAATCATATAAATATAAATTACCACCATGAAAAAAATCCTCATCCTCTCTTCTAACCCCAAAAACACAACTAATCTCCGCTTAGAGGAAGAGGTGCGAGAAATCAAAAAAACACTCCAACTATCTCCCCATCGAGACGAATTTAAAATCATCACCGAATCTGCCGTACAAATTGACGATTTAACCCGCTTTTTATCTCACCATCAACCAACAATTGTTCACTTTTGCGGACATGGTTCTGGTACTGATGGATTAATCTTGGAAGATAATTATGGACACCAACAACTTGTAAGTACTCAATCCCTAGCAAAGCTATTTGATTTATTTCAACAACAAGTCGAATGTGTTGTACTCAACGCCTGCTATAGCAAAGAACAAGCCGCTGCAATTCACCAACATATTGATTGCGTGGTGGGGATGAATAAAGCCATTGGCGATAGAGCCGCGATTAAATTTAATATTAGATTTTATACTGCTTTATTTAGCAAGAGAGATTACCAAAATTGTTTTCAAATGGGTTGTGCTGCCATTGATTTACAGGGAATTCCCGAATATGCAACCCCAGAAATCAAAATTCGGCGACGGCGTTATCAAAGGGAAGAGGCAATAAATACTGTAAAACCCAACAAGAATAATGATATGAGTAACGATAATAAAAGCGGACAAAATCGCTCAGTTTCCATTGGCGGTAGCGTTACTGGTGGTGCAATTCAAACAGGAGATTACGACACTGCCAACATAAATTTTCAACAAGTCAGTTTACCCGCACCTGAAACCGTCAACATCCAAGCAGAATTCAACGCCTTACGTGAAATAATAGCGAAATTAGAAACTTCAGACAGTCGTAAAATTGATCATGCCTTTGAAGATGCCCAGGAAGAAATAAAAAAACCACAACCAGATAAAGATGAAGTGGGTGAAGCCTTAAACCGAGCTTTGAAATATGCCAAGAAAGCTGAAGGGTTTGCTTCCGTGGTAGAAAAACTCCAGCCCCACTTGGCTAAAACTACCGCTTGGCTGGGTGATAATTGGCATAAATTGCTCGGTTTTGTTGGTTTAACAATTTGATGTTGGAGAATTGATAATTTTCAAAAATCCAAAACATCAAGAGATTCTTCAATTTCCAAATCTAAAATTCTTTCTCTAGTATCTTTATGTTCTTGTACTTTACCCGCTTTTTGATATAAGTCGGCTGCTATACGAAAATCAGCAATTGCACCTGGGATATCTCCTAATTCATCACGTACTTTACCGCGATGAATATAAGCATCTGCATTGTTAGAATTTATTTTAATTGCTTGAGTATAATCTTTGATTGCTTCAGGTTTATCACCTAACAGATAAAAAGCATTTCCCCGTTGAATATAAACATCCACATCATCAGGATTAATCTGAATAGAAGCGGTAAAATCTTCAATTGCTTTCAAATAATCTCCCAAATCACAATGTGCGTTACCGCGTTTTTTGTACCCAACTGCATCCGAAGGGCTGATTTCAATTACTTGAGTAAAAACTTCAATAGCTCGTTGGTAATTTTCGCGCTCATCTGTCCTAGTATTAGAATTACTCCTATCCTCGTCTAAAATTACCAATCTCTCTTTAACTCTTTCCTCAGCGCTCTTTGCGTCTCTGCGGTTTTTATTTCCGCAATCTTCTACCAAAAGGGGATTGATTTTTCTAGCTTGAGTATAATCTTCAATTGCACCTTGACTATCACCAATTATAGAACGTACATCACCACGGTTTTTAAAAGCTAGGGCATTATAAGAATTAATTCTAATTGCTTGGGTATAATCTTCAATAGCTCCATAATAATCTGCTAATTGATATCGCGTTAATCCACTTTTTATATAAGCATTGGCAAAATTCGGATTGATATTGATTGCTTGAATATAATCTATAATTGCTTGAGTATAATCAGTTAAATGATAATAAACATTACCGCGTTTATAATAAGTATTAGCATCGCGATCGCAAATTTGTAAGGCTTGACTATAATTCTCAATTGCAGCATCATAAAGTTGTTTTTCAACAGATTCATCACCCTGCTGAATATAAAGTTGATTTGAATTATCTTCAATTTTTACTTGAGGTTTATTAAAGAATTTTTGCTGAGGATAAATATTCGGAGAAAGATAATTAGTAGAAGCCTTTAATTGTTCCAAATAATAGCGTAACCCACCACCATAAAATAACTGTTCAATCCCAAAAGAGATTTTACCAGTTTTCAATTTAATCATTTCAGTTGGTAAAAATCCAGCCAAAACCAGATGATATTCAGATTGCGCTTCATTTACTTCTTCTTGAATCAAAACGCAAACAATAACCGCATTTTTTTGCACCTCATCAACAGAAACCGACCATAAAACCCGATTAAAATTACCCTGACGAGATTTGACTTCAATCCCAATTAAAGGATTATTAGTTAAGGTAAAATCAATATTACCATCACCACCAAAGCGTTTTTCATAATCGACTTCAGTAATAAAATCAGCCAATCTTTCCTTAACAACTTCCTCACCCAACTTTCCCTTGAGATAGCTAATAAAAACATCGCGCACTGAAGAAACGCGCTTGTATTTTTCAGCCATCACCCAGCAAAAGTCTCGTAATTGTTTTAACCTTTCTCCAGAGATCACAGTTAATTCACTGTATTGACCAACACGTTCACAATGCAGCAAACAACCATCAGCCAAACGCTTGATAAAATCAGATTGTAAACTTCGCAGTACGTTACTCCAATCCATTGATAGTTCTGCGAATTTTGGGATTTATCTATTTTACTTTAGTATCAACTCTGGGTAAAGAACAAAGTAATTATACTTAAAAGGGAGTAGTTGACAGTTGACAGTGGACAGTGGACAGTTGTTAATAATTAAAAATTATATTCCCAATTATTCATTACCAATTAGCAATTACCAATTATCAGTTGACGAAAAAAAGGATTTTTAATATTATTGAAAGTTTAAACACTGGCAATTTCAATCAATTTCTTCAAAATTTTCAATACATCATACAAATCATTACCGGGGTTACGCATTGAGAAAACTTTTGATGTTCCGTATTGCGGTGTATCACCTTTAACTAACTTGATAAAAATAAATTCGCTACCCGTGGCAATCATTCCAAAAGTCGGCTTGTTAATGATGGGACTACCAAGCATATAGGCAAGCATTTGCGCTAAACCGGATTCAATCGAGAACGATGCTTTTTTTGATTCAATAATCATTACCCAGAATTGGTCGCATAAAACCAAAGTATCGATACGACCTTTGATAATTATATCTTGGTCGGGGACTTCAATATCTATTGATTCTTCCGATTTGACGTAAAATGGTGCAAGCTAAAAATCACCGATAAACAGCAATGGGTCAGTTATTGCTTGACGAACAACCCCTTCAAGTAGCGGTGGATAATTAAGCAGGTTAAAATAACCTTCTTTGATTTTGTCAAGCAGTTGTTTGTCGTAATCAGTCAGTTGCGGTAAATCCCGCTGCCATTCACCGAAAAAGTCAGATTCTCGGACTAATTGAATGCCAAAGTTATCTATCAGGTAGCGAAGATTGATATCTCTCGCTGGAATTGTTTGCATAGTCATTTTAGCAATTGTAATCAAGGGAGTAGGGAATAGGGAGTAGGGAATAGGGTTGGGGG
>JAAUSO010000356.1 GCA_012033205.1 Richelia sp. SL_2_1
AATCCATTGAAAGGCAATACTAAAAGCTAATAACCACCCACGAAGCGTTAAATTGGAAGATATTAGATTAATTGAAAATTCGTGATCAATGAAAAATTGGGATTGTTATTATCAACTTTTGATTCAATTTCTTGAGCTTGTTTTTGGGCATTTTCTAAGCATTCTGTTTGTTGAGTTGGGTCAGCGATCACGTTACACTGAGTAATTAATGTTCTTATTGCGTCTCCCGAACCAGTCTTAACCATTACTCGTTGATAAGCTTCTTGCAATTGGATAGAAGCAGATGTCGTTGTCAGAAGCGTTTGGTTTGTTTGATTGATAATAGTTCTAAGTCCGAGAGTCACGGATGCTAAAGGTTTGGCGTTATTCGTGAGTAAAACTATTACTATGAGCGGCCAAATCATTTCTGAGAAGGCTTTTGAGTTATCACCGTCTACCATTTCCCTTGTCCACTGCACCATGAAAATAAGTAAAGTTCCGACAGCAAAGAAAATTCCTAGATTGGCGATCGCACTATACAATCCCCCACCAAGTACGTCATTCCATAGCTTATCCATCGATTGAGCAACAGCGGAGCTCGCCGCAATTCCATCTTCTGTAATGGTGGAAGCAGCTTGCCCAGGATTAGGATTTTCAACTTGAGCAAGAATGAGTCCCCAATGTAGCAGTAGGAATGACATAAATCAAAGGAAATCCCCCTTAAAACAAACGTGCTTGGGAAGCTGTACGTAAATTACTAAAACCTTGACCAACTATCTCCTTATTACGCATTTGATTTTGACCGTCTAAAGACCTTGAAATATTAGTCAAGTTAAGATTCGCTAAATCTTGCGACTGCTTTGATTTCAACCCATCCGCACGTATTGCTCCTAAAATTGCTGCGGTTGATGTATTTTGTTGAGCAATTCGCTTCATCACATTCTGTGTAACTACCTCGTCTTGAGCTGCGGTTGCATAACTCTGAATTTGTTCAATAGAGGTTTGGGTTTTTTCAACTTCTCTGGTGGTAAGCTGTTGACCATTTTTACCCAATGTACCGTCTATTACAGCACGGGTAATCTGGCGGTCAACTTCATTTGTTGCTTGTTCTACGGTATTTACAGCAGTATCTGAAGTCGCTGCAATCTTCTCTACTTCTGTACGAGATAAAGTAGCATCCGGTAAACCTAATACACCAAGCGTTTCATTAATAGCTGCTTCTATGTCTTTTCCTAAAGAGGCACTTATTGGTTCTAACTTGCTTTCTAATATAGAACCAACATAATCATCAAAAGACTTTAACTCCAGTTTTAGTTGGTCAAGAGTGTTTCCGATAACTGGTATCGATGATGCGTGAGCGCTGGTTATACCTACAATAGAAATAACAATTGCTCCTCCTAATCCGAAAAATACTAATTTTTTCTTTTTCATAATCACTCGATTCCTTATATGAGAAGGCAGATGGCAGTAGGCAGAAGGCAGAAGGTTAAAAAGAAACACGACATTTTTACTCCAAAATACATAATCTAAAATCGGGTTAATTATTATTTCTGCATCAGTTAAGATTTCCTTATTTTCTTTCTTTACCTCCTGCCCTCTGCCTCCTGCCTCCTGCCTCCGTCAATTGTTTAGAGAATTCTGTTACAGCGACAAATTTATCTGAATATTTTAACAATGCAGCAGTTCTGCTCTCTTGTTCTATGGGATTATTCGCTACTATTGCTAGTAAATTCAAAGGCGGATAATAACGAGTACCTGTAAAAATTCCGTTATCATCAAGCAGCCATTGAGAATAAAATCCTTCCTTTTTTGGGAAAAAGCTTTCTGTTGCATTACAGGAAATAATTTCATTCGGATATTTCAGAATCGAAGTGAAACTATCTACAGCGTTGGGTTGAATGCGTCCGATAAGTCGTGTGGTTAGATTCTGAAATATCTTTGCTCCTGATGGAGATTGAGCAATACTTTCCGGGTCTTGGGCTGATAGTATTACTCTTATCCCTGCTTTTGCTCCATTAGCACAAAGTCTTCCAACCAAGGCTGCAATTGAGTCATATTCAAATAAGATGGGACTTTCATCAATAAAGAATACACTGGCTTTTTCAGATAATGCTCGCCGTAGTGCAGCACTGTAAGCACTCAAACTTAAAATTGCGGCATCGTCATCATTCGATAAATTACGTAGTGCAAAGATTAACAGTCGCGCATCGCTACGAAAAGTGGAAGGCTGCACTAAGGATTGTCCAACTCTTGATGAAAGCCAGAACCGCAAACGTAATTTTATAGTTTCTAATGCAGCTTTGGTATCGCCGCTCATTGAATCTAGCCGCAACCGCTCATGGGAGCAAAAACTTAAAAAGTCATGTAGGGTAGGCATTGTAGCCCATTCAGATGAACCAAAGCCGTTGACGTATGCACAGGCGTATCTATCCCGGATCAAATCGTCTTCAAAGAAAGCTTTGAGTCCTAATGCCAAGATAGAACGCACGGTATCGGTGAGTGTTTGCGACTCTGCACTACCAGAACCCCGACGACTCCCCACAATCATTGTGAGTAAAGCTGTTGCCAAAAAATCTTTATAATCTGAAAATCTTTCTTGCTGCAATTTTGGTGGAAGAGAACGTAAGTTAGGCAGTTCAAATAAGTTACTGGATTCTTTCCCAATGTCGAAGTAAGCACCATCGTCACCCATAAATTTGGTGTAGTCAGTAAAGGTACTCGTTCCATCAGGTTTCGGATAATCCATTGCTACCACGGGCATTCCATGTACTAAAGCCTGGGTAATAATGCCTGATGCCAACACGCTTTTTCCGGCGCGGGTGGTAGCAAATAGACCTAAGTTTTTATGTTGAGTATATAGGTTGAGGAATATTGGTGTTCCTCCATG
The DNA here is from genome assembly GCA_012033205.1 of Richelia sp. SL_2_1. Lineage (GTDB taxonomy): Bacteria > Cyanobacteriota > Cyanobacteriia > Cyanobacteriales > Nostocaceae > Rivularia. The sequence continues at coordinate 2,867 of JAAUSO010000356.1, forward strand.
AGATGCAATCAATTCAAAACCATCATCATCACCTTTCTTAGTACGTACTAATGGTAAAAGTCCCGGTACTTCACCACTTAGGTAAACTAAGCGTCGATTAAAGGGAACTGTCATCAAGCGTTCCCAGGTGATAGGTAGAGTTTGCAACCAAATCCGCCAGGGATATTCGGTTTCTCTCACTACCCATGCG